>JAFSZW010000102.1 GCA_017458865.1 Clostridia bacterium | reverse complement strand
CGCCGAGCTTTTCGGAGAGCCACTTTTCAAATTTCGTCGGCTCCTCATCCGTAATGCCGAGCATCTGAGTGCCCTTATCGAGCGTCTGCATGCCCATTTTGAGCATCAGCACCATGTTGACGCATCCGCGGATGAACGGTTTCCCCATCCAGGCGTGTTTTTTCGAAATCGGCTCCCGGTGCTCACAGGTCACCACAATGCGTCCATCCGGCTTACGTACAGCAATAGCCATGGATTCATCCTGCGGGCTCTGCATCATGACGCCTTCCATGACCGCCTGTCCGCCAATATCCTTATATTCGAACTTCTTCTGACTCATAATGTTTCCTTTCCGTGCACTTATTCCTCATCCATCTCAAGCGCTTCTTCCTGCTGTCTCTGACGTCTGGCGACCCCTTTCATCAGGAGGTACAGCAGCACAAAGGTAAGCAGGGACATGATCAGGCCTGCCAGCAATGCCCGTCCGGCATGCTTTGTAATGCCCGCGATCAGCAGTCCCAGGCAGACACCGCTGATGATGGCATACCGGATATTGCCGCGCACGCTCGGTGCCGCGTCCGTATCCCAGATTCCATAATACACATACCCGCCGATCATCCCGATGCCGACCAGAATCACGATCACGCACTCGCCGGCAATCTGTCTGAAGTCAGCCCCCATCAGGAGCTGGATGACAATGGCGACGCACAGAAGCGCCTGAGTTGCGCTGAGGGCCAGATGCTCGATCTTCCCCAGAGCCTGACGTTCCCGTTCATCAAGAACATTCGACCTCATGATCATCCCTCCCAGAACAGCTGATCCAGTGTCCGATTCAGCGTCTTGCAGATGGAAATGCAGAGCGAAATCGACGGATTGAATTTGCCGGCCTCAATCATCCCGATCGTCTGGCGCGTGACCCCAACGGACTGAGCAAGTTCATCCTGAGAGAGATCCATCTCGGCGCGTGCCGCTTTCATCTTAAGGTTCTTCCCTGCCATCGTCCGCTCCTTTCCGCATCAGTCATGCCAGGATCGCACCATGGGGACAGCCAATGAATCCGCCATAATCCGTGCATCCTTCCATCAACGGCTGCATTATAAGCCTCGCTTTGCATTTTGTCAACTATATTTGTCATTTTTCCGCGTATATTTTTCTTTTTGCCAGGTGAGCCTGCCGTTTGAACGCAAAAAAGAAAAGAACGGTATGAACCGTTCTTCCTATGCATAAACCATTGTGCAGCCGGCAATTACATGCCATAGCGCTTCTTAAAGCGATCTACACGTCCGCCGGTATCAACCAGCTTCTGCTTTCCAGTGAAGAAGGGATGGCACTTTGAACAAATTTCAACGCGCAGGTCCTTCTTTGTGGAACCGGTCTCGAAAGTATTGCCGCAGACACAAGTCACGGTTGCCTTCTGATACTTCGGATGAATGCCCTCTTTCATTACTTTCACCTCTCTCGTCGCAGTACTATCACATGAAAAGCACATCCTGGGTACTTTCTCATGTGCTTGAACGACAGGTGGTAGTATATGACATGAGCAGCAAAAAAACAAGCCCTTTTTTACAATTTTTTTGCTTTCCGGCAAATTTCGTATTGTCCCTGGGCATGCAGGCGATTTGTCTCATGCGTCGCTTGCCCTTACCGCCACTCACCAAGGGCAAAACCAGTTGCCGCAATGCTTGCAATGGCTGCCGTCTCGGTCCGCAGGATGCGCGGGCCAAGCGTAATGATTCTGGTATTGGGAAGCGCCCTGAGGCAGTCTATCTCATCCGTTGCTATGCCGCCCTCAGGCCCTATGACAATCCCGATATGCGCATCCCTGGCGGCACCCTTAAGGGCTGTCTCAAGACTCAGCGCATGTTCCTCCTCCCAGGGCACCAGCAGGATGTCCTCCTTCTGCATCGCCTCAAGCGCCGAAGAAAGCTTTACTGGGGACATGATCTCAGGCACCTGGCATCGGCCGCACTGCTTTACCGCTTCCCGCGCAATCTTCCGCAGCCGCTCCGTCTTCCGGTCATCGCCATTTTTGTGGTCTGACTGTGCAATGGAGCGCTTCATGACGACAGGCACAAACCGGGCACAGCCAAGTTCTGTCCCCTTCTGAATGATCCACTCCATCTTGTCTGCCTTGGGCAGGCCCTGATACAGTGTAATACATGACTGCATCTCAGTTGATGGCAGGCGCTCCTCTATGCGCAGCAGAACCTCCTGGTTCTCCGTGTCCGCAATGGCTGCAAGCGCCCGCATGGGCGGGCAGATGAGTTCCACCACATCGCCCGGTGTAAGTCGCAGGACGCGAAGTGCATGCGTCGCATCCTCGCGGCTCATGGTTACCATCTCACCGGGCTCGCCTGTGAAATCTGCAAAAAAACGGTGCATATATTTACGGGCGTGCCGCCAGGCAGACCCACTCTCCTTTTTCCAGTCTGCGATCCATTTTGTATCCTGCTTTGGCCAGCGCGTTCTGGACGTCCGCCTCACGTTCCCGGATGATGCCGGAACAGATGAAGATGCCGTTCGGGTTCAGATGACGCTTTGCCGGCGCTGCCAGGAAACAGATGATGTCTGCGATAATGTTGGCCACAATGACGTCTGCAACCTCATCCTGCTGCTCAAGCAGATCCCCATGCATGACGCGGATTGTCCCGCCAAGACCGTTCCGCTCCACATTCTCTTTGGCAACCCTGACCGCATCCGGATCCAGATCAATCGCCAGCGCATCCTTTGCGCCAAGCTTAGCTGCCGCAAGCGCAAGAATGCCGCTGCCGCAGCCGATGTCAATGCAGGTGCAGCCGGGCGTAACATAGTGTTCCAGCTGCTCCATGCACATGGATGTCGTCTCATGTGTGCCCGTGCCAAAGGCCATGCCCGGGTCCATCTGAATGACATGATCGCCGTCCTGCGGCTCAAACTTCTCCCATGATGGACAGATCACCAGTGACTTGCCGATACGGGTCGGCTTGTAGTACTGTTTCCAGTTCTCCGCCCAGTCCTCATCCTGAACGGTCTGCGTATCCAGTGCAAGCGGACCCATATCAAAGCCCATGGCGGTGCCTTTGAAGGGCAAAAGGCGCTCGCTGAGGGATGAGCGGATCTCGGCCGGATGCAGCTCGGGCGCATAATACGCCTCAACAACGACGTCCTCGGGCAGATCCGTGAGCACATGCTCATCTATCATGTCCCACATGCCGTCCCGCTTGTCGCTGGACAGCACATCATAGCGGTCGAGAACCTGGGTGCCCATAGCACCCGCTTCCATCAGCAGGTTGCTGATGATGTCCGCACCCATGGTCGTCGTATGAACACAAATCTTTGTCCACTCCATCTGAGTGACCTCACTTTCTATTTGGGGCCTGTTAAAGCCCTGCCCGGCATCCTTGCCGGGATACACATACCCCGGGCTGCATCTGGCTGCAGATGCAGGCCCGGCGCCTTGCATTTTTGCCGGAAACTGAAAGAGGAAAGCGGGCACGCCCGCTTTCCTGCTGATTATTTCTTGCCAAAGCGCTCCTTGAAACGCTCCGTATTTTCCTTGATGTACGCATGCACCTGGTCGCCAAACGTCTTCCGGCGCTCGTATTCACGGCCATTGAGCGAGTCCTCAAACTCACGGAGCAGCTGACGCTGCTTGTCGTTGAGATGTTTGGGCACATCCACGTGAACCGTGATGAAGAGATCGCCGCGGCCAGAGCCCCGCAGCTGCTGGATGCCCTGGTTCCGGATGCGAATCGTCGTACCTTCCTGGGTTCCGGCCTGGATGGTGTGCTTGGTCGTTCCCTCAAGCGTAGGCACCTCAATCTCACCGCCAAGCGCAGCCTGAGAGAAGGAAATCGGCACATCACAGTACAGATCGTAGCGTTCCCGCTTGAAGATCTTATGCGGACGCACGGTGCTGAAAATGTACAGATCGCCTGCCGGTCCGCCATTGCGGCCAGGTTCGCCCTCGCCCGGAATGGTCTTGAAATTCTGTCCGTCATCTACGCCGGCCGGTACGTTCAGGTTGACCGTACGGGTGATCCGCGTGTATCCGTTGCCGCCGCACTTCGTGCAGCGTTCCTTGATGATCTTGCCCTTGCCGCCGCATGCCTGACACGTGCGCATTGTCTGCACCTGACCGAACGGGGAATTCATCGTAACACGCTGCTGACCGCTGCCGCCGCAGGTCGGGCAGGTCTGCGGCTGCGTTCCCGGTTTCGCACCGGTTCCGTTACACACGTCACAGACAGCATTGCGCTGGAACTTAAATTCCTTCTTGCAGCCAAAGGCAGCCTCTTCAAAGGACAGCTGCAGATTGTACTGCAGATCATTGCCGCGCTGAGGTGCATTCTGACGCCGTCCGCTGCGTCCGCCGCCGAAGCCGCCGCCAAATCCACCGCCGAACAGGTCTCCCAGAATATCTTCGAAACCGCCAAAGCCGCTGAAACCGCTGCTGTAGGCACCGCCGCCCATCGGGTCCTCAAAGCCGAACTGATCATATCTCGCCCGCTTCTGGGGATCTGAGAGGACCTCATAAGCCTCATTGACCTCTTTAAAACGCGCCTCGGCATTCTTATCGTCCGGATGCAGATCCGGATGACACTCTTTAGCT
>JAFSZW010000101.1 GCA_017458865.1 Clostridia bacterium | reverse complement strand
GATCTGCTGCGATCCATCCCTGCTGTTTGAGAATTACAGCGGCGCCAGCGCAAAGCGGGAGGCATGCATTGAGCTGATTCAGAACGCGATTGACGGCGGACACAGGATGCTGGTCTTCTCGCAGTTCACCTCCATGCTGAGCCTGCTTGAGCAGGATCTCAGGGACAACAATATCCCGTTCTTCCTGATTACCGGTGCCACAGCCAAGCAGGAGCGCCTGCGCCTGGTGAACGAGTTCAATGACGGTGATGTGCCGGTCTTCCTGATTTCACTCAAGGCGGGCGGAACCGGACTCAACCTGACCGGCGCTGATGTGGTCATCCACTATGATCCATGGTGGAACCTGGCTGTCCAGAACCAGGCGACAGACCGTGCGCACAGAATCGGTCAGACCCGTCAGGTGACGGTCATCAAACTGATCACCTCCGGGACCATTGAGGAGAAGATCGCGGAACTCCAGGAGGCTAAGCGCGAACTGGCGGACGCCATTATCAGCGGCGAGGGCAGCTCGCTGATGAGTCTGTCCAGAGAGGAACTCCTCGCACTCATCGACTGACCATTATCCCCAAAAACAACGGCCTCTCAGAGCTTTCTGAGAGGCCGTGCATTATTGCCTGAGCCATCCAAGGGCGCGCATTCGTTCACCGATGGGATCCCCAAGGCACTGGTCCTTGAAATAGACAAAGCGGACAGAGGACGGGAGCGGCAAACCGTCCGGTCCCTGCAGGCAGCCGGTGCCGTCATCGTCAAGGCCGGCGGCTTTAAACGAATCATCAGTCAGGGGAAGAATGCGCGTGAGCCGATGGTGTATCCGATTGCCGAGATAGAGGATGAACGTGCCGGTATCAGGATCAACAGCGAGGTGGTTTCCGGTGAAACCGGAGAGCCCAATCGTATGGGGCCCCATCCAGACAGGCATCTCGGAGAGCCGCTGATTGGGATGCTTTGAGAAGCAGAGGCAGCCCAGATACTGGCGGTGTGTGCCGTCTGGATAGGCCATTCCGGTCCGGTTTGTCCCCATGTATCGCAATTCATCCATTGTCAGCAGTTCGCCGCCGAGAAGTCCCTGTGCAAAGCGCTGCATATCTGCCTGTGTGCTGAAAAGACCGGCATGGCCGCAACAGTCAAGGCAGGTCGGCTGCAGCATTGCTGCCTTCGGATCATGGACGACCCCAATCTGCCCGCCGCTTACCTGCCACTGCCCGTTTATCAGCCGGTGTTCAAAGCGGTAGTCAACGCAGCGGCATCTCTCAGGGACAGTTGTGGTTTCCCGCATACCCAGCGGGTTCAGGATGCGTTCCTGCAGGAGCGTGAGATAGGGTTTGCCGGAAGCAGCTGCCAGCACACGGGCAATGATCATCGCATGCATGTCAGAGTACAGCCGGATCTCCGGCAGAGGTGCCTGGGCAGTTTCAAAGAGCCGCCGGAGGCCTTCCTCCGGTGATGGCGCCTCGTCTATGCGTCCAGGCGTTGCAAGGCCTGTCCGAAATGTCAGGATGTCCATAATGGGCACATTCTGCAAATGGGTGAAGCGCGGTTCATAATGGCTGGGCGGGGCATCCGGGTCCAGCAGGCGGTCACGGATCAGAAGCATAGCCAGAATACCCGTGAAACATTTGGTCAGCGAGGCCAGATCATAGATGCTGTCCGCCTCAAGCAGCATAGGAAAGGAGGTGAAAAACGACGCTTCCTCTGCAATATCCTGCGCAAATCCAAGGCGCCGGGTTTCCGCACAGTCGGCTCGGCCATATGTGACGGAAAGACCGGACAGCATTTTCGATTCATGTACCAGATAAAGCATGCCCTGTTCAAGATCCATGATTCAGTTCCTCTCAACCGGATACAGAGATGACCGCCGGCCCGGCCATGACAGGAGCTGCCTGAGCGCGCAGTGACGGACTCAGGCAGGGGTGTTATTCATCCAGATATGTGTAACGGACGGTAAGTCGCGGCATGGAGCCATACAGGCCGTAGGCCTCACCGTATATGCGGTACCTTGTGCCGACGGTCCAGGTGGTTTTGGAGCTGTTCTCAATCAACACCTGCTTCTCAAATCCGGTGGTGCCGATATCTATGATAGCCAGCTGCGGTGTGTTTGAGATGATGCGCTGGATGACGCCCTTGGCGACGTATATGGTTCCAATGCGCATGTTGATGTAGTTGACCAGATCGTTGTACTGCGTGTCCAGATCCCAGGCTTTTCTGGTATAGACATCTGCAGTGGGCATGTAGTACACCGTATGCGTGATGACAGAATCGTTCCGCCCTTCCGCGGAGGCCCTAATGATGACCTCGTTGTTGCCCAGCTTTTTGAAGATGGGCCTGAACTTGAACTCGCCGGTCTGCGGATTGACCTCAAGCTGGTCATGCGGCGATTCCACAGTAATGGTTGCGCCTGGCAGGGTGGTTCCCTGAATGCTTGCCTGATACTGTTCGTTGTCCGTTTCGTAGTTCCATTCGACGATAACGGTAGGATTCAGCTCAAGCGGGATATCCTGGGGTGCACGGTAAAGAACGATCTCTGTCACATGTTCCCGACAGTATTTGCTTTTGACGGAGATGGAGATCGTGTTCTCACCGACCGGAAGAACCTGGACGTTCTTGGAAACGTTGCCGGTATCGCGGATCAGGGTGGAGACGTTGGT
>JAFSZW010000009.1 GCA_017458865.1 Clostridia bacterium | reverse complement strand
TGTCTGGTAAATCAGGACGTATCCCTGTCTCAGATGAGTCAGGGAGCATTGGAGGAAATTATGGATTTTCAGGCTTTTGTTAACAGCGTTGCTGTTCCATGTGCAGTTCTGTCCGTCGAGAAGAAGCCCGGTGGTGACTGGGGAGAAATCCGGATTGTAACAGCAAATGAACCGTACAGGCAGACGATGGGGCCCAGATACTACGACAATATGATCTATTCTGAGCTGGTGCCAAAGGACCTGAAATTCGAGGATTACTGCTACCGTGCTGCTGTCCTGGGACGCAGAATGCATGCCTACGTGGAAACAAGGGCGCTTAACTGCTGGACAGATCAGCAGATGATCCCGCTCGAGAGCGATCGGGAGGACATCGGATACTGTCAGTATCTGTTTGAGTTTACACAGAATGCTGAGGCGGACCGGATGTCATCCGTATGTGCGGAGTCTGCATCTGCGCTGATCAAATGCAGCCTGTCACTCATGACAACGGAAAACATTTCCGAAAGTCTGAAGGCCGTTGTCAGCGAGATCATGGAGGTTTCCGGTGCTGCAACCAGCCGGATCATGCTCATTGATGATGATACACAGACTGTGACCAATCTGTGTGAAATGTTCGCGCCCGGCGAACCGGTAAACAGTGCAGCCATTTCATATGAGATTGTCAAGACCTGGGAGGCAATGATCGGCGTCAGCAACGGTGTTATTGTCAAGAACGAGCACGAAATGGATGATCTTGAGCGCCGGAATCCCGCCTGGGTGCGCAGTATGCGAGCCTACGGTGTCACAAGCCTTGCAATGGTGCCCATGCGCCGGGAAAAGCGGGTAATCGGTTACCTGTACGTCATCAACTTCAATGTTGAGAAAGTCATTGAGGTCAAGGAACTGCTCGAGGTACTCTCATTCATCGTCGGTGCCGAGATCTCAAACCACAGCCTGATGGCAAGGCTTGATGCACTCAGTAAACGGGATGAGCTGACGGGCGTCATGAACCGCAATGCGTTCAAGCGCCAGATCGCTGAGCTTGAGCAGAGCTGCTGCATGCCGCTTGGTGTTGTCTACATGGACGTAAACGGCCTTAAGCGGATCAATGATCAGGAGGGACATGAGTCAGGCGATACGCTGCTCAGGCATGCCGCTCAGATGATGGAGCGTGCCTTTGAACATGATCATCTCTACCGTGCCGGCGGCGATGAGTTTGTTGCCATTATGGAAAACTGCAACAAAATGGAATTCGATCGGCGGGTCGCCCATTTCAGGCAGCTTGAGGTCAGCGCGCCTACGATCAATATTGCCGTCGGCGCTTACTGGACGGACGATGCGGCAGAGAATGTCCGCAGCATCTTCCAGAAAGCAGACAGCGAGATGTATGCTGATAAACGTGCTTTCTATCTGCGCCATCCTGAAATGAACCGACGCAAACGTTAATCTTTTCTGGGCCTGTTCATGATCGTCCGATGCGGCTGTCGCCGTCATAGATCTTAAACAGGCCCGGTACTGTCTTTCAGAACTCATCGGCAGATTACGCCCGCTACGATGCTCCCGGTTGCCTTCCCAATGGCGGTTTACACAGACAGACAAAAAGGTGTTGGGAAGCTTATGATTGAATATACTGATTCTCGAAAAGATTGAGAAAAATAGACGGTCATTAATGCGAGCTGAATCGCTTGTACGAGGTGATTCACAGCGTGTAAGTCAGTCTGCCATTCATGCCATCATGCAGCCTCTTCACGAGGCATGACAAACGTATGTGGATCGACTGGAATTAGCGAATCGTACAACTGCACTTTCTCACCAATCAGCGAGTCAATACGCTTTTTGGATGAACCTGTGGTGCTGGATATAACGTCATCAATTGCAGTGCAGAAAGTTGAGAAATCCATTTCTGATGTATACTTCGACCGGATCTCAGTCTTTACGAATCTCCAAATTCTCTCAATCAAATTCAGGTTTGGACTGTACGAAGGCAGGAAAACAAGGTCGATATCATAGGTTTTCTGTAGTTCGTTCAATGCCTTGGTAACTGCTTCACATTTCTGATAACGCGCATTATCAAGAACAACGCGAATAGGTTTGCCTGTACCATAGAAAGCAGCGATCTCGTTCAGCAGTCTAATGACTTCTGTAGCGGTGAGGTACTTAGCATTCGTTACTGTATGGACCTTTTTTGTCACATAGTCGAGAGCACCAAGAACGTTATAACGTTGGCGGCCAGAATGACTGCGAGTAAACCTGCGTACTGTACCATAGATATACCCTAAGAAGTCACATCCCATGACAAAGTGCGAACCGTCCATGAAAAGCAAATGAATCGCGCCTTTTTTGGCTTTCTTCATAAGCGGATAGAGAGTTTCGTCGTAGAACTTCTTTTGCAATTCTGGATCAGCTTTGGCGGGAAAAGAAGCTGCCTTAAAACGCTTGATTCCCAGTGCAGCCAGGCATCTTGCTGTCCCTGCCAATGACAAGACAATTTTAAACTTGTCTTTGATCATGGCCTGAATGTCACGCAGGCAGCAAAATACACCGTGTTCAATCTCCTCTTTGATACCGGAAGCCGCGCTGCCGACCTTTGATTTTCTGCCACATCCGGGTTTCATTTGAAACAGGCTTATGATTT
>JAFSZW010000100.1 GCA_017458865.1 Clostridia bacterium | reverse complement strand
TGTGCGTGCACCGGACGATTCATGACTGAGGGGAATGACAGATGGGAAACCGCATTCAGCTGAATAATGGCCTCCTGATCCCGCAGCTAGGCTATGGCACGTCCAGTATGGCCCAGGGGACGGGGCGGAGATAACCTCAAGCATCTATCATTCAAAAATTCCCACGGACTGCAGGAGAATGGACACATTCGATTTCCTGCAGGCTGTGGGATTTTTTCTGGTTTCATTTGTCGGAAGGGGAGTAGCCAGGATTATTTCCATCGAGCATCATTTCGATGATTTCGTTGTTGGTCTCGCGCATTCCCTCCCGGCCGAGACGTCCGATGTTTTTCACATTGGCATCCACGCCTTTGACGACCAGCCCATCGCCCGCATAAAACTGCTGACCGTTTTTGTACATCTGGTAGCCGAAGATGCCTGCTTCAACAGCCAGGGAGATCTTGGCAGCGCAGGAGGGTTTGGCACCGTCACAGACCATGCCAGGCAGGATGGCCAGTGCATTGGCAACTGTGTGTGCAATGGTTTTGAGGTCCTCTCCCATCAGGAACGCGATTCCTGCGCCGGCACCGACGCCGGCACAGACAGCACCGCAGAAGGCGGAGAGGGTGCCAATATACGTTTTCTGTTGGATGGCAATGAGATTGGCCAGTGCCAGGGAACGATAGAGCAGTTCATCTGAGGCGCCCATATCCCGGGCGTACAGGATGACCGGAACAGAAACAGTAATCCCCTGATTGCCGCTGCCGGAATTAATAACGACGGGCATGCTGCATCCGTACATGCGGGCATCTGATCCTGCTGCGGCCCATGCACGCGCCCGGATCTCAACGGGAGCATCCGCATCCCCGTGGAAGCGGAGCAGCGTTTTTCCGATATTGGCGCCGTACGAATTGCGCAGGCCTTCCTCGGCAATGGCCATATTGCATGCGATCTGACGGGACAGAATGGGAATGACATCTGAGGGGTCGAGGGTTTTGGCAAAATCCTAGATGTCGGCCACATTCAGCAGCTGACGTTCAGGGCTTTGCGCCTCAGATGATTCCGATGGACTTTCGTACTGGACCTGGCCGTCCTTTTCAAGCAGGGTAATGTGTGTATGCGTATCGGTGATGCGGACAGAGGCACTGTGCGTATCTTTCGAGACGGTAATGAGGATCTCAAAAACATGCTCGCTGTGCAGGTAGTCGACCTGAATATCCGCCTTTGTGAGATACGCCTGGATGAGGGGAAACTGATCCGGGGTGACACCTGAAATGACCTCAAGTTTCCGGCTCGGATCGCCGGCAACGATGCCTGCGGCTGCGGCCGCCTGCAGTCCTTTCATGCCACCGGTATTGGGAACCGTGACACTTTTGACGTTCTTGATGATGCTGCCACTGCAGCCAATATGGACGGAATCCGGAACATCACCAAGAAGTTCACGGGCTTTGGCGGCAGCATAGGCAACGGCGACCGGTTCTGTACATCCCATGGCAGGAACCAGTTCCTGCTGGAGGAGAGAGAGGTAGGCGATATAGCGGGGATCTTCTTTTTGCATGACAGTTTCTCCTGGATAATGTTCCGAGGCATTGTTTTAATACAGTTCTCGGTGGACGGAATGAAAACGGATAAATGACATGGACACAACCAGGCGACGCAGAATGTCCGGACGATTCTGGGCGTCACAAGAATCCTGCGCTCACAGAACGCCTCTCCGTTTCTGAAACAAACTGATCGGCTGTCTTGTGCTTTCGCTGCCTGCATTCGTTGATCTCGCGGAATATCCAGGCAGAAAATGGCACATTGCCAGGCGTTTTCTGTTTCTTCCCGAGGAGCCTCAAAGATGGGTGAGCATGACCATTCTACCCTTAAAATGCCCGAAGAGTCAATGATTTCTGCGCTTCACCGCCATGGAAATGTCGACAGGCATAACCCGCAGAAAAAGGTGATGATCAGA
>JAFSZW010000099.1 GCA_017458865.1 Clostridia bacterium | reverse complement strand
GCCTCAATGATAAAAAATGCTTTAGCCAACAAACCTTATGAAGATACTGTACGGATACAATAATAGCACGTTATTTTTGATTTGCCAAGGATAAAGCCTAAAATTATTTCAAATTTGCCAATGATAAAATAAAAGAGAACTTCCATGCCTATCAATCAGATGCGCAGAACACCATCAGGTTCACCTTTATTCTTTTCTACCAGAGATTATAGATTCCTTATGATTCCGGGATCTTGGATGCGATCATTGTCTGTGGATGGATAAAAGACTATATTGTGTAAGGTTTTGATAATGACTGTTAACAACCCATTTGAAATCAGATTGAGACATCAATGCACGTAAGCATGATTATCCAAATAAGGGATAGGATAATTGTAAGAGAATGTTTTAGTAGAGTGTTTGATATTATAAAAGATGTATTTTATTGATATTTGGTCGTTCTATAAGAATCGGGCTTTTATGGCGGCAATATTTATGAGGCCTGGTTTAAGGTATCCAGGATTGAAACATTCAGTCCGTGGTTAGGCTTACTGTATGATTCAGAAAAAGAAAAAACCCAGCTGAAGCTGGGTGCGGTTCAAGTGATACCGCATTTAGCGTCCGCGAGAGGATTCGAACCTCCGGCCTACCGCTTAGGAGGCGGTCGCTCTATCCAACTGAGCTACGCAGACTTGTATAATATGCGCTCTTCGCCCTTTTTTGCTCTGATTTTCGAATTTACAGCCGATATGAGTTTTTCAATAGGCAGGTGTCGGAGGCGGTCATTCTATCCTGCTGAATTGCAGGTACTCATATGGAGAATGCCTCCCATCATGTTAGGAAGTAGTTGTCATGTTAAGAATCTGCCAGAACATGTTGTTGAAGAAAAAAGCAAAGCTCCTGCCTTGGAAACAAAGCAGAAGCTATTATAGTAGATGGGATGGAAAATGTCAAACCCCAAAATTTGCTCAGTCGCCAAGTGAAATACCCATGCTGCGGGCAGATTTGACAGCCTGTGCGTCTTCGGGGACGAACTTGGTTTTACCGGCAACATCGGATAGCGGATTGTGGCCGACTTTGCTTCCGATCATGGCGACTGCCTGGCCATAATCCTCGTCTTTAATCAGCTTTGCTGCATGGACACCGAAGTTAGTGGAGAGCAGACGGTCATAGGCACTGGGTGTGCCGCCGCGCTGGACATGACCGGGAATAACGGGGCGAGCTTCGATGCCGATCATTTCCTCAAGCTCCTGAGCGAGACGGGAGGCGATGCCGTGGAAATGGGTTTCTGCACGGAAATCAGCGCGTTCTTTCTTCTTCATCCGTGATTCTTCAATCGTCATAGCACCTTCGGCTACGGCGATAATGGAGAAGTCCTTGCCGGCATCGGCACGGCGTTCAATTGCTCTGGCGACGGTCTTGAGGTTGTAAGGGATCTCCGGCAGCAGGATGACGTCTGCGCCGCCGGCTAGTCCTGCATAAAGCGTCAGCCATCCGGCCTTGTTCCCCATGATTTCTATCACCATGCAGCGGCCATGGCTTGCAGCTGTGGAGTGAATGCGGTCGATGACCTCAGTTGCAATGTCAACGGCGGTGTGGAAACCGAATGTGACATCTGTGCCCCAGATATCATTGTCAATTGTCTTCGGCAGACCGATAACATTGAGACCTTCCTCAGAGAGCAGATTGGCAGTCTTGTGGGTGCCGTTTCCGCCGAGGCAGACGAGACAGTCAAGCTTTGCCTTCTTGTAATTGTTCTTCATTGCCTTGACCTTGTCAACATGGTCATCTTCTATGACACGCATGTTGCGGAAAGGCGTGCGGCGGGTGCCGAGAATGGTTCCGCCCAGAGTAAGGATGCCTGAGAAGTCAGACTGTTTCATCTCTTTGAAATCACCGTTGATGAGGCCGGAATAACCATCCTGGATACCAATAATTTCAGCGTCAAACATGGAATAGCTTGCTCTTGCAACGCCGCGGATACAGGCGTTCAGGCCGGGGCAGTCGCCGCCGCTGGTGAGAATGCCGATGCGTCTTTTCATGGGGGTGTCCTCCTCTTGTAAATGAACGAAATGGTGAACAGACTAATGATGTAGTTCAGTTCGTCTGGCAGGCCAGACTGCCACATAAATGCTGTGATAATTTTACCATGAAGCGTTTGATGTGGCAAGCACAAGAATCTTGACGATGAACAAAAACAAGTGATATACTGTACAAGGCGCAGAAGTGTTTTTTCGGTATCAGCATAAACTGTGAGACCAGTGCTTTTGAGTGGAATTTGTGCAGCATCAGATTGTCCAGTTATGGGCAGCAGATATATGTGCCCATATTTTTCTGGTGCGCAGTACCAGATCAGATAGACAGCTTTGCTGAAAGCCGAAAAACATGCTTATAAAAGGGACCTGTGACTCAGCATATGCGGATTTGCGGGGGACAGGCATGCAGAGGAGGAAAGTATGGACTGGATTAAAATCAACCCGATTGATAACGTTGCGGTAGCACTGAAACCCCTGGAAAAGGGAATGGAAGTGTCCGGCGTAACGCTTGTCGAGGATATTCCGAGAGGCCACAAATTTGCTCTCACAGGAATAAAAAGCGGTGAGAATATTGTAAAATACGGTTCGCCGATTGGGCATGCCCTGTCAGAGATTCCTGCAGGCAGCTGGGTTCATACCCACAATGTGAAGACGAACCTTTCCGGCTTGCTTGAGTACTCGTATGAACCGCATGAGTGCAGCCTGCCGGTAGACCGCAAGGCGACATTCGAAGGATATATCCGGGAGGACGGCAGAGTCGGTATCCGGAATGAGATCTGGATTGTCAATACAGTTGGTTGTGTAAATGGCACATCCAAGACGCTTGAACGGCTTGGCAACGAAATGTACGGTGACCGGGTGGATGGAATTCACTGCTTTGTGCATCCGTACGGATGTTCGCAGCTGGGCGATGATCTTAAGAATACCCAGCATTTGCTGGCATCTATGGTGCACCATCCTAACGCAGGTGGTGTTTTGGTCCTTAGTCTTGGATGTGAAAACAACAATCTGAATGTGTTCAGGGAAGTGCTGGGCGATATCAACCCGGATCGTGTCAAATTCCTGATTACACAGGATGTTGAGGATGAGGTTGAGGAAGGACTTAAGCTTCTTGACGAACTGACCCGTTATGCGCAGCAGGCGAAACGGACAACTGTATCGGCGGATCAACTGGTTATCGGCCTTAAGTGCGGCGGCAGCGATGGACTTTCGGGCATTACCGCAAATCCGCTGCTTGGAAGCATTTCAGATCTGCTTACCCGTCATGGTGGCACGACTCTGCTGACAGAGGTGCCGGAAATGTTCGGTGCGGAGACGCTCCTGATGAACCGCTGCAAAGATGAGGCAACGTTTGAGAAAACAGTAGCGCTCATCAACAACTTCAAGGAGTATTTCATCCGTCACGGGCAGGAAGTGTATGAGAATCCATCGCCGGGAAACAAGGCTGGCGGCATCACGACGCTTGAGGACAAGTCTCTTGGCTGTACCCAGAAAGGCGGCAAAGGCGAGGTTCATGGTGTTCTCAGTTACTGCGAGCCGGTGAAGGAAAAGGGACTCAACCTGGTGCAGGGCCCCGGCAATGATCTGTGTGCCATTACGGCACTGATGGCTTCCGGAGCGCAGATGGTGCTCTTTACGACTGGGCGCGGAACGCCGGTCGGCGCGCCGATCCCGACCGTAAAGGTAGCAACCAATACACCGCTTGCAGAGCGCAAGCACAACTGGATTGATTTTAATGCCGGAATCCTTGTGGATGGTGCCAGTATGGAGGAGACGACGGAGACGTTCTTCAAGCAGATCCTTGAGATTGCATCCGGAAAGCAGACAAAGAGCGAGGAGCACGATTTCCGGGAGATTGCCATCTTTAAGGACGGTGTTACACTGTAATCCATTGCCTTTCGGCAATTGAGTATAAGGAGGATGCGTTATGAGACCTTTTATGGATGCTGACTTCATGATCAACAATGAGGTTGGCAAAAAGCTGTATCATGAGTATGCAGAGAAGATGCCTATTTATGATTATCACTGCCATATTTCGCCGAAGATGATCTATGAGAATTACAAGTTCTCCAACATTGGCGAGCTGATGCTTGGCGGCGATCACTACAAGTGGCGTGTTATGCTCTCTAACGGTGTGGATGATAAGTTTATCCGCGGTGATGCAGACTGGCTTGACAAGTGGAAGGCTTTTGCCGCTTAGCTGAAGTATTGTGTCGGCAATCCGATGTATCACTGGACGCATCTGGAACTGCGCCGCGTGTTTGGCATTACAGACATCCTGAGCGAGGAAACCGCAGAGGATATCTGGAATCGCGCAAATGCCATGCTGGCCACCGATGACTTCCGTTGCCGCAGACTCGTTGAAAAGTTCAACGTTAAGGTCATCTGTACCACAGATGATCCGGCGGATGATCTGGAGTATCAGATCAAGATGGCAAAGGAGACAGGCAACAGCTTCAAGGTTTATCCGGCCTGGCGTCCTGATAAGGTCATCAATATTGACCGCGATGGATTTGTTGAGTACATGAACAGGCTGTCCAGCGTTTCCGGTATTGAGTGCGCTGATCTTGCGAGCATGATGAAAGCGCTGACAAGCCGCTTTGAGTACTTCCATGCGAATGGATCACGCCTCTCTGACCATGCACTTGATACGGTCCCGTATGGCAAGCCGGATGCAGAGGCAGCAGGCAAGGCGTTCTGCAAGGCCATGAGCGGTGCGGCACTGACCGATGCTGAGGTGGCGACTTACAAGACCTATGTGCTTGTTGAACTGGCCAAGATGTACAAGTCGCACGGCTGGGTACAGCAGTACCATATTGGCGCCATGCGCAACTGCAATCCGGCCATGTTTGCCAAGTATGGCGCGGATGTCGGATTCGACTCCATTGACGATACCTGCATCGCCGAGAATCTGGCGAAGCTGCTCGGCGCGCAGGAGGCAACCCATGATCTGCCGAAGACCATCCTGTATTGCCTCAATCCGAAGGACAATTACGTCATCGGCACGATGCTGGGCAACTTCCAGGGCGATGGCATCCCCGGCAAGATTCAGTTTGGTTCCGGATGGTGGTTCTGCGATCAGAAGTACGGTATGCGGGATCAGATGGAATCCCTGGCGGCACTTGGACTGCTCGGACGCTTTGTCGGCATGCTGACCGATTCACGTTCCTTCATTTCCTATCCGCGTCATGAGTATTTCCGCCGTATTCTCTGCAACATGCTTGGAGAATGGGTTGAGAACGGTGAGTTCCCGGAGGACTACAAGCTCCTGGGAGAACTGGTTGAGGGCATCTGCTACAACAACGCTGTGAACTATTTCGAAATGAAAGTGGACTGATACAATGCAGACGTTTGTCAGACCGGACCAGGTGGAATGGACGGAGCTGGGCAATGGACAGAGACGCAAGGTCTGTGCCTATAATGACCAATTGATGTCCGTCCGGGTCAACTTTGACGATGGGGCCGTTGGTACGGACCACAGTCATCCTCATACCCAGATCTCATATGTTCTGGAAGGTGAGTTCACCTATCATATTGAGGATACGGTCTATACCATGCACCCCGGTGATTCAATTGTCGTAGACGGCGGAAAAGTACACGGCTGTACCTGCCTTAAGGCGGGCACGCTGCTCGATGTCTTTTCCCCGATGCGGGAGGACTTTATCAGGTAACCTTTGGAACGACATTATAGTTAGTGAACAGGAGGAGATTCCTATGGACATTTTAAAGGAACTGTCTTTGATCGGTATTGTTCCGGTTATTGCGATTAATGACGCAGCGGATGCTGTGCCGCTTGCGAAGGCACTGTGCGAGGGCGGACTGCCCTGTGCAGAGGTAACGTTCCGTACTGCTGCTGCTGAGGAAGCTATTCGGAATATGACCCAGGCTTGTCCGGATATGCTGGTTGGTGCAGGCACCGTTCTGACTAATGAGCAGGTTGACCGCGCGGTTGCTGCCGGTGCGAAGTTCATCGTATCCCCGGGCCTGAACCCGACAACCGTCAAGCATTGCCAGGAAATTGGTATTCCGGTTTGTCCGGGTACCTCCAATCCCAGCGACATTGAGGTTGCACTTTCTCTCGGACTCAAGACGGTCAAGTTCTTCCCGGCAGAGGCCGCAGGCGGACTCAAGTACATCAAGTCCATCGCAGCGCCTTATGTTGACGTGACGTTCATGCCGACCGGCGGTGTCAATGAGAAGAACCTGCTGGATTATCTCTCTTTC
>JAFSZW010000098.1 GCA_017458865.1 Clostridia bacterium | reverse complement strand
CAGATGGACGGCGCCCACGCGGGCAGAGTCATGGAAAACCTGCAGGCGGTTTTTGAAGAACTGAGCAAGGTGCAGCAGTATGGGCTGACTGTGCAGGAAGTCGATGATGACGGCAATGAAATTGCAAAGAACTTTTCAAACAGTGAAATTGAATATGCGCAGGCGCTTGTGACACGGATTTCACTGACCCGTTATCAGGCAACCGTGCTGATGACCGTTTCCAAAGAAGATTTCGATATCATGGTGACCAATGTCACCCGGGCTGTACAGAACGCTCTGAACAGCGGTATCCGCGAAGGCAAAGTGACGGATGCCATTTCCACGGTCCAGCAGATTGTGGGATACAGCGTAGACCTTTCCCTGATGCAGGTGATTGTGCCTACCGTTCTGCGCACATGCATAGAACCCAACATGGTCATCGATCAGACAGCTACAGAACAGGCACGCCAGAAGGCCATGGAGAATGTGGAGAACATCATTTACCTTCAGGGTCAGAATATTATCCGCGAGGGTGAAGTGGTGACTTCTTCGCAGTATGCGATGGTGAAAGCTCTGGGCCTCCTTGAAAATGATGCCCATGATTATACCAGCTATATTGCAGTGGCGATCTTCCTGAGCTTCGGCATTTTTGTTCTCGTCGTGCTGATCAATGTGTTTCGTCCTGTCATTCTGCATGATGTCCGTTTTATTTCTGTAGAAATTGCCGTGATTGTGATCACAATGCTCCTGTGTGCCATCAGTATCAAGCTGATCAATCCATACATGGCACCTTTGCCCATGGGTTCCATTCTGATTGGTGCCCTCCTGGGATGGCGTGCCGCTGTGCCGGCAACCGTCTGTATGGCAGTGATCACCTGCGGCTTTTCCGCCGGAAGTACGACCATTACGCTGGACGAAATGCTCATTAATTCCATGATGAGCCTGGTCGCACTGACCGTTTCAACACTGTATCTCAGAGGAAAGGGCGGACGCCTGCGTCCCCTGATCTGCGGTGTGCTCGTGGGCATCAGCAATATGGTGCTGATGCTTGCCATTGGATTCATGCAGGGCGCAGACATGGAGGAATACCTGTTCTATGCGCTGTGGAGTGGATTGGGCGGCGTCATAAGCGGTATGCTGTCCATTGGTCTTCAGCCGCTTCTTGAGTCTGCGTACAATCTGGCGACGCCGGCCAAACTGCTTGAACTGGGCAATCCGAATCATCCGCTTCTCAGACGGCTACTGATGGAAGCGCCGGGAACGTATCATCATTCCATTATTGTGGCCAACCTTGCGGAAGCGGCGGCTGAAAAGATCGGAGCGAATGCACTGCTTGCCAGAACCGGCGCGTACTTCCATGATGTGGGCAAACTGAAACGGCCGGGCTATTTCAAGGAAAATCAGCAGGGCATCAATCCTTTGGATCAGACGGATCCCTATGTGTCCGCGGCAATTGTGACGACGCATACACGGGATGGTCTGCAGCTGGCTCAGAAATATCACCTGCCGCCTGAAATTCAGGATATCATTATCCAGCACCATGGCGACACACCTGTGATGTTCTTTTATCACAGAGCGCTTGAACAGGCTGGTGGCAGGGAAGTCGACATTGCGGACTTCCGATATGACGGCACCCGTCCGACCACCAAGGAAGCAGCGATTGTCATGTTTGCCGATACGATTGAAGCTGCTGTCCGTTCAATGAAGGATCCATCTCCCAAGGAAATTCGCGAGTTTATCCGCAAACTGATCCAGGGCAAGCTGCAGGATGGACAGCTGGATAATTCACCGATTACACTCAGGGATATTGAAGATATCTGTGATGCATTCTGTACCGTGCTCAACGGCGTATTCCATGAGCGGATCGAATATCCGGAAACCAAAGTACCGGCCCGTACTTCAGAGTCGGAGAAGAGTGAAAAAACAGAAAATCACCAGGAACAGACAGAGGACAAGCCTCAGGAGGAAACAAAGCCTGAGCAGGATGGGGAGGAACCGGAACATGGTGCTTGAACTGGAGCAGACTGCTGAGGTGCCATCTGGTTTTCTTTCACTGATGCAGCGCGCAGCAGACGCTGCTGTACAGGCTGAAGGCGTTCATGTGAAAACGGCTGTACATATT
>JAFSZW010000097.1 GCA_017458865.1 Clostridia bacterium | reverse complement strand
TGTAGATAATCGTCGGGATATTGTCAATCAGGTTATACAGTTCCGTAAAGAAACGGTCCAGTTTCCTGACATAGCCCCAGACGAGACCAATAATCACGCCGACAAAAATCTGACCGAGAGAGACCAGCACTGCCAGCAGGATGGACGCGCGAGTCGCATACCAGACCTGTGCCCAATAGTCCCTGCCGATGCCATCGGTACCGAACCAGTATTCACTGCTCGGCGAAAGATATGCGCGGTTCACCGGATCCGGCGCCATGTTGATGTCGTACTTGCCAATGGCGCTGGCAATAAACGTAAAGATGAAAAGGGCAATAAATATGACAGACATGATAACGGCAGGCCTGTTCTTGATGAAGTTCGCCCACACACTCTTCCAGTAGGAATAGTTTGAGTAACCGGTGCGCTCAGCATCCTGCGCATGATACTCCGCGAACTCAAAGAGCTGCCTTTCTGGCATATCCCGTCTGGAAAGGGGATATTCACGACCCATAGGCCGTTCGACCTTCGGGTTGGTATCAATTGTTTCAGGCTTGACGTCCATCTTAACGATCGGCGCTTCCATTTCCTGAACAGTCTTCTTTTCAGGCGTATTCTTTCCGGACATCAGCGGACATCCCCCTTTCCGGTCAATTTGATTCTCGGGTCAATCAGCGTCATCAGCAGGTCGCCAAGAAATACGCCGATAATGCCCATTGTCGCATACAGCAGTACAATGCCCTGAACCAGATTCAGGTCATACCGGCTGATTGACTTTGTCAGCTCCGGACCCATTCCGGGTACTGAGAAGAAGGTTTCAACAAGCAGTGAACCGCCGACCGTCAGCAGAATCGAATATGGCAGATACTGTGCCAGCGGCACAAATGCGTTCCTCAGCACGTGACGGAACATAACCTGACGGTTGTTGAGGCCCTTGAGCTTTGCCAGACGGATGTAATCCTTGTTCAGCTCATCCACCATGTACCGGCGCGTCCACAGCATATAACCTGCCGTAGATCCGACAGAAAGGCAGACAATCGGCAGCACCATGGAAAGTTCCGTATTCAGGCGGCCGCTGTAGCGCATGGGAAGATTAAACCACGCTGCACCGGCAATCATGATTACCGTATAGATAACCAGATGCGGCACCGCATTGACAATCACTGTATATCCGGTACCTATATGATCTATCACCCTGTCCTTGAAGTTTGCCTGAAGGACACCGAAAACAACCCCCAAGACAAGCGATATTGCAAGCGCAATCAGGCCTATGTGCATGGATATGCCCATTTTCTGGGCAATGACTTTGGTGACCGGCTGACCCTTTTCAAGGCGCATACTCTCACCAAGATTGAACTTCAGTTGCAAATGGCCAGAACCGTCCTGAACCACCCTTCCTGCATCATCCACCCGTTCAAACTGGATCATGTTCTTGTAGAAATTGCCCAACTGGACAAGCGGTGGATCAAGCAGCCCGAGTCGTCTGAGCTTATCTTCTTTCTGCTCTTCAGTGAACTTAATCAGCTCATCCTCTGTGAAAAAGTAATCAGACGGCATGAGACGCATGAGCAGGAACACAATACTCACAACCAGGAGAATCGTCAGAATTGACTGCGCGATTCGCTTCAAGATGTATTTGGTCATTCTTTCATCCCCTTCTTGTTTTGCGGGATAACCCTAAGGCCGGTATCCCGGCATATTTTCACCCAGCAACTGTGCTGGCCAAAGATATGCCATCCCTGAAAGATATAACAAAAGGAAGGGGCAGTCCCCCAAGGAGGCTGCCCCTGAAGTTTTAACGTTTACTCTGCCGCATAAGCTTCTGCAGCTGCCTGCATTGCCTCAGTGGTATAGAGATTGCTGTCGGTCTCCCAGTCAACATACCGATAGCCCTGCATGCCGTACATGCTGTAAACCTTGGTATAGTTGTTAACACTGGTGAGTTCCCATGAAACTTCATAATACCACGGGATCGTAAGAACATGATCGATGAAGCATGCCTCAGCCTTGGCAAACGCAGCATAACGGGCATCCAGATCCGTGGTGATGGCCTTAGCCTCAGTTACCAGGTCAGTGAACTCCTGATAAGCAGCAATCAGGTCAGGATCGGTTGCGTCATTGCAGTTGCTGTAGGCGTTGGAATAGTAAGCAGCGGTATCGTTATAGGTCTCCTGCCCGAGGAAGTTGATCGGGTCAGCGAAGTCAGCACCCCAGCCATTGATAAAGATAGAAGCAAGACGCGGTTTTCTGACTTCGTTTGCAAGAGAAGAAATATAGGTCTTGATGTTCAGCTTCACATAGTCATCGCCCAGCTCGCTGAAGATGTACTCAAGAACCTTGGCATCTTCCATCTGTGTCGTATTGTTGCCTGCAATATAGTAGTCAACAACTACCGGGAAGGTAACGCCTTTTGCAGTCAGCTCTTCCATAGCCTTGGCCTTGTATTCCATGGCCTTGTCCATGTCGAGACGGTTAAAGGTTGTGCGGTCATAATCAATGCCAATCTCATTGCGGACGAGCTGAGTATAATCAGTACCGTCGCTCGTGAAGGAGACGCCATTACCGGTATAGCAATAGTTCTGGCAGCTCTGCGGATTAATAGCATTTTTGCGAGCAAAGAAGCCTGTTACATCAAGACCGTAATACAGAGACTTGCGGAAGTTCTCATTTGCAACGGCGGTATTCCAGTTGGTATCCGGGGTGCCGTCTTCATTGTTCTTGCTGTACACAAAATGCATCTGATAGCTGTACTTGGTCGGACGGGCTTCAACGAGATACGGATAGAACTCGTTGGAAGGATCGCCATAAATCTCCTGAGTGGTTGCCTGATCAAGAGAGATGTGATCCAGTTCACCCTGGACAAAGAGCTGATAACCGTTGGCGATAGACTCAATCATCTTGATGGTAACGGTATCAAAGCGTTTGCAGTTCGCATCGTTCCAGTAGTTCGGGCTCTTGGTCAGAACCTTCTCATTCTGGTTCACGAAATAGGTGACTGTGTAAGCACCAGAGTACCACATATTTTCCCAGGTGATGTCACGGTATCCATCAACACCGACCTCATCAAGCAGGGCCTGCGAGAGCGGATAGAGGCAGTTGTAGGTAGCAACAGACGGGAAATACGGAAGCTGATCAATCAGGGTGTAAACGACAGTCTTGTCATCCGGAGTCGCAACGCTGACCATCTCGGAGAACTTGCCGTCAACAGTCAGTGCCTTGGCAGCATCAGCACCGTCAGACTCGGTCAGAGCCTTGGTGTACTCATAATATTCCTGAGCGCCGGCGATCATTTCGTTCGGCATGGAAACATTATAGGAATCATTCTTGGCGTAATTCAGAACCCACTCAAGTCCGGTCAGCCAGTCCTGAGCCACAACGTCGGCCTTGTAATTGCCGTCTTTGTCGAACCAGGTCATGCCGTCGTTCAGAACGAAGGTCCAGGTCTTGCCGCCATCCTCAGAGGCGTAAGACTTTGCCGCATTCGGCTTGAGGTTGCCGTGATTGTCGTTGGTCAGAAGACCGTCAACCAGATTGCAAAGAACATTCAGGTCGGCTGCAGCCTGGGAATAATGCACATTCCAGGTTTCGAGCTCACGGGCCTGCGTTTCATAAGTGCGCAGATCCTTGATCTCATCGGCATTAGCAACTACCATGGCAAAAACCATGATCAGAGCCAATGCAACTGTGAGAAGCTTTTTCATTGGGTTTCCTCCTTAAAAAATGTTTGAGACGCTTTAGACAAAAAAGATGCCCTCCAGTCTCTATGCTGGAAATTCTATCATACAAACAAGCAATTGTAAAGAATAGAATTCGGAAAAGTCAATTTCCACTAACTTTCATCCGATTCGACCAGTTTTCTTCTCAAAAATGCTATTTTTATTCAAATTATGTGTTTATCACCAGTGTCTGCTGAAGTACAGCCTTTTCTCTCTTTTAGATTTCGTTGTCTGTCCCTTTTTTAATACTTGAATTTGTCACCCAAACAAATATATAATGGATGTGTCAACGAATTCAATTAACACTTATCCCACCTGTTCATCTGTTTTCCGAGTTGCATCTATCAGGTCAGTCGGACCGCTCCGTTGCGATAGATTACCCGATAAGGAGAAACGCAAATGAAAAGATCTCTTTTCCTGGTAATACTGTTCCTGCTCTTTGCTCAGATTGTTTATGCTGAGCCGATCGCTTATGATGTAAGTACTGCCGGGTCTGAAAGCTCCTATTTTATAGAGGCTATGGGCATATCCTTCCTCCTGCCGGCTGATTATAAAGTTGGGTCGGCAGAGATGAGCGTGCCAAATATCCTGTTTATCAGGGATGAACCGTATAATGAGATCTGCCTGTACCTGCGGGAAGATCTCGCCAGTCTTGATGAATATGTAGATGAAACCAACCGCCTGCTAAACTCGAACCTGACACCAGTGCTGTTCAGCAGCAACGGGATGGAAGCCGCTGTTTTTCAATACCATCTCAGTTACCCCGATGGCAGGAAGACGGAATATATTACTGAGGCTGCTGTGATCAGCGAAGCAGATGGACTGGTCTGCTACTATGACAAAAGCCTTTCATCTGATTCATCCGGCAGTTATTTCTCCAATCTGACGCAGATTGTCCATGAAAGCGACAGTCAGACCAAATCCGAGGGCGTATCCGGCATCTGCACGAGCAATCAGGTCAATCTCTTTACCGAACCCACTGAGCGTTCAAGATCGCTTGGTCGTCTCAAAAAAGATGATCCTCTGACTGTGTTTGAGACACTTGGTGAATGGAGCAGAGTCAGCTGCACGCTTGGCGATGGATACATGAGAACCATGTTCATCGAAGTGGACGAACTGGACACGCGTCTCCTGCCCTATCTTGAAGTCGGCAATACCATCGAATTCGGCCACTACGAGCAGGACAATGATGAATCCAATGGTCCTGAACCGATTGAGTGGATCATCCTGGATGCAGACGGGACAAAGAGCCTGCTGCTCTGCAAAACACTGCTGGATACCCATTCTTTCAACGATCAGGTCTCTGCAACCTGGGGACAGAGCACGCTCAGGACCTGGCTGAACAAATCATTCATTGAAACAGCATTTTCGGAGTATGAGCAGTATATCATCCAGGATGAAAGCATCAGCAATGGCAAGTCACAGGAGAGCAGCGAATATCCGCATGTTAGTGCAGGAAATACAAGGGATAAGATTTTTCTGCTCAGCTACGCAGAGCTGATGAACTATCTGCCGAATGAGGAACAGAGGGCCATCCTGCCGACTCCCTATGCAATTGCTCAGGGTGCCGAGCTTGATGAGGACGGCTGCGGCATCTGGTGGCTGCGCTCCCCTGGTCCAAACATCAAGAATGCAATTACCGTTGCAGAACATGGCGCCACCTCCTATGCCAGCATTAAGCAGGAAAACATCTGCATCCGTCCCGCCATGTGGATTGATGTCAGGTTCTTTAAGCACTGAATCTGCAAGGGGAGACTTGCCGCCTCTCCATGCTGTGCACATTCAGCACTGCTCCCAGGCTGCCAGGCTGACCCCTTAAACCAACTGATCTGACAGGAGGCGCTTCAATGCCAGAAAATCCCAGAAAGCCAGGTAAAAACCTGTTTCATCCGGAACCTCATATGGTCCGTCCCATCATCTATCAGGTTTTTACGCGATACCTGATCCTCCTGTGTTTCTCGCTCCTCTGGGACTTCTTCTTTAACAGAGGAGCTGTCCGCAGACCGGTCAGTATCGCATTCATCCTCTGCGCCATCTTCCTCCTTGTTATGGCATGGTTTGCCTATCTGCGTCTTGACGGCATCCGGGCGCCCAAGTTTGACCGCAGGCTGTTCAGGCGTCAGAAAAAGCCGGAACGCGCATACGGTGACATGATTGATTATGTGGATGAAGACATTCCCTCGTTTGATGACCTGGATGATGAGGAAAAAGACCGTTGTCTGTTTCTGTCCAATCTCTTGACTGCTGCTCTGTTCATTGTGACATCAATCATCCATCCATAAAGCCAACATGCATACATTGCTGGCCTATCCACCGTTTCAGTGCCAGGTGGGCAGTTAGCGGAACATCATTATCGTTGGATCAGTAAAGAAGAAATCGTAGAAAAACACTGCAGCCCCGGAATCATCATTCCGGGGCTGCAGTTATTAGGAGGTGAATTACTCAAACCACTTCTTGGGCAGATAGGCGCGCTGATTCTCAAGCATGTCGTCAAACAGCTTCTGTCCATCCTTCACGGAAACAGCAGCGAGCTGCGGATCGTTCATGAAGGTGGTAAATCCAAGCTTGCGGTCACAGGTGAGCGCTGCTTTCAGCGTATTCTCCTGATTATACACATGACGTGCCACAAGCGGGAGAATGTTGGACGGCATCGCGCCTGCAAAGACCGGCTCAATGCGGTCGCGGCCAAACATGGCGTTGGTCTCAACCACACTGCCCAGCGGCAGGTTCGGAATCTGGCCGCGGTTTGGGATGTTGACATTGGAAACGAGATCACCAAGACCAAGGACGGCCTTGAGCAGCAGATGGCCTTCCTCGCCGGACGGCTTGAGGACGAGCTCTTCCTTGCCGCTGATCAGATCATCCGAGCGCTGCATGCGGTCGCCAAGATCCTTCACGCGCCAGTCAACGGTGGTCAGGTTGAACTTCCAGGAATGAACCGCATCCGGATCCGTGGTATACCAGGGCGCGGTAAACTCAGCCAGATGACGGTCGCCTGCGGCAGCAATGGCGCCATAACGGCGGAAGAGGTCAAACTTGACGCGCTGCGCACAGTTGAAATGGGAGTTCATCCAGTTGTTGTCGCCGCCCTCGTCAAAGCCGGTCTCGTAGTACTTGTCCGCAAACTCAGCATACATCGGCATGAGGTCAATTCCCTTGTAGCTGGCATGCGTGAGCCACGTAAAGTGGTTGATGCCGGTAACGGTGGTGTAGAGATCCTGACGGGTTACGCCCTCAATTCCGGCCTCATGTGCCAGCATGGCGCAAAGCAGTTTCTGGGTGCCAAACACCTCATGGCAGCATCCAAATGCCTTGACGCCCGGGAACACTTCGTACAGCGTACGAACGCAGAGAGACATCGGGTTGGTATAGTTGATCACCCATGCATTCGGCGCATAGTCACGGATGGCCTCTGCGATCGTGACATACATCGGGATGGTGCGCATTGCGCGCATAAATCCACCAGCACCGACCGTATCGCCGACCGGCTGCCAGATGCCAAGACGCTCCGGCAGATGGACGTCTGAACGCATCTCATCAAACGTGGCCGGCAGGATGGAAATCACAACAAAGTCCGCGCCGGTCAGCGCATCCTGAAGAGAATCACTGACCTCATAATGCCACTTGGAAACCGCATCCCTGTGCGCGCTGATCTTATTGCCGATGATCTCATTGCGCTCAGCTGCAGAACGGTCGATATCATACAGACGGACCGTACCGCACATGCTCTCATCCATGGCAAGATCCATCATAAAGCCCCACGCCCAACCGCGGGAACCACCGCCGATATATGCAACATTCAGGGATTTTGCCCTGTCCTTGGCATCAATAACCATAACCCAATGTCCTCCTGAGAAATATCAATTTAATCAATTAGATGACAGACCGAGGCATGTCCTGTCTTATGTCCTGTCAAGTGATGCATATTCTACCAAAGAAAAATCAGTGTTTCAATGGAAAAACAGCCGATTTTCCCTCTGAAACACTGATTTTCTGTCGTATTATTATTGCTCAGCAGGCTTCAACCACACCGACAGGCGTATAGATCCGATCATGTTTTCCCTGATCAGAACGCATGAGCGAGAGGAATGTAACCTCCATTGCCGCATTCGGTTCCTCAAATACCGGTGCTTTGTCATACATGGCATCACGCACCAGCGTGATATGCGGCCGATACGCTTTTCTGTCATACGGAATGCCGGCCTCAGCCAGTGCATGCCGTAGACGCCTTACATATGCCTCGAGTGGTTCGCACTTCTCAATCCCTGCCCACCAGGTCACCTCGTCAAAGCAGCCAAACCCGTCAACACGGATCGTAAACGGTTCGAACGGAATCGTGTCCATGATATCGAGCACAGCATCCGCATCCGGATATTCCCCAATGAATGCCAGCGTCATGTGAAGATTCTCCGGCGGAACAAATCTGCCTTCAACACCCGCCTGCTTCATACTCTCCTGAATCCGGGCAAGTGCGGCCCGCATCCCGTCATCCATTTCAATTGCAGCAAACAGTCTCATTACGCTTCACTCCCTCTCTGTAGTTTTTCCTGCCCATCCGGCAGAAGAAGAATGGAAGTGCATGTACAGTATACCGCAGATCCCGGTTTCCATCAACGCCATATGATTCCGACCTGCTGCATCTGTAATCGCGGAGATGCGCAGCAATATCCCTTTTTGCGCAGGCATCTGTGGGATTCAGGCGGGCGCAGTGCATCCGGCCAGGTCATGACTGACCGTCTGCATAAAGATCGTTCCTTGTGATATTGCGCAGCCACTTTTTACTCCGGTAGTGAGAGATGACCCACGGCCATTTGACAAACTCATCCGTGCACATCAGGAAATAGACCCATATGGGCGGCAGCTTGAGCACTGCCGCAGAGATGAATGCCAGAGGCACTGCATAGCACCACATATCAACCGTATCGCAGATAAAGCCCCAGCGGCTGTCACCGCCCGCCCTGAAAATGCCGGCGATCAGGCTGGTATTGACTGCAGCACCCATGACATAGTAGGAGTTGATCAGCAGCATGATGCGCAAATATCCCTTGCCGGTCTCCGAAAGATCCGCAAACCGCAGGACAAACGGCGAGGCAACCAGGATGATGACGCCGCCAATCGCTCCAAACAGAACCGTCAGGCGCATAACCTTTTTCGCTGCATTGTCAGCATCCTCAAGACGGTTCTCGCCTATGATCTGTCCGACCAGGATGCCGCCTGCACTGGCAACGCTGAAACACAGGATCGTGCCAAAGTTGCGTGCAAGAGAGGCAAACGAGTTTGCAGCGATCATATCCGAGCCCAGGAACTGGCCAATGACAACCGAGTACATGGAAAACGCAAGACCCCAGGAGGCATCGTTCAGAATCGCGGGCATTGCCATTTTGAGGAAATCCCGGAACAGCAAACGGTTTCGTTCAAATACGCAATGAAACGCAATCCTGACATCCCTGCTTTTCGCAGAAACAATCCCGCAGAGTACAAGCTCCACGCCCCGGGAAATGGAGGTGGCAACAGCGACGCCCACTGCACCAAGCTTTGGCGCACCGAAGAGGCCGAAAATGAAAACGGCGTTGAGCAGAATGTTCAGTGAGAACGTGAATGCATTCAGTGCCGTTGTCACGGTTACTCTGCCGATACTCCGCAGCGTTGAAAGGTAAACCTCAATGATGCCCCAGCATAGATAGGCAATGCTGATATGTCGCAGATACTGTCCGCCAATTTCTATCAGTTCAGGATCCGGCGTGAAAATCCGCATCATCTGCTGCGGAACGAGCAGCGCAGCTGAGGCCAGGAGGACGGAAAGTGTCATGGAAAACCGCAGTGCAATTCCCTCCACAAGATGAATCGCACGCATATCCTTCTTCCCGTAATACTGGGCACAGAGCATTGTGACGCCCGTACCGATCCCATAGAGAATCATGAAGAAGATATCGCCAAACTTTGCCGCGAGGGAAACCGCTGAAATATGCGCCTGCCCCACAAAGTTCAGCATGACAACATCCGCGGAACCCACAGCGGTACTGAGCAGATTCTGAAGGACAATGGGCAGGGTCAGCTTGAAAATCCTGCTGTAAATATTGTTGGTCGTCTGTTCGCGCATGGAAATCCTCCGCACAATTCTTTCTTCCCCCGGCATGCACCGCGCCTGGCATCAGTGGGATCACACTCTGTCCTCTGACAGAGACAAGACAGGTCTGTGTACATAAAGTCTGCTTATTAACGGTTAACCACATGCCTACCAACCTGAGTATAAGCGCCAGTACACAAAAAATCAAGCCTGTCAAAGACGAGGTGTGCCGTGTCGCCCACTCAGGCAAGCCATCCATGACAGGTGGTCCGCGAGATCATTTGAGCCATTTATGGTACATCCTGAAAGCCCTGTCAGTTTGTGATATTTGGAGATTCAAGCCAATCTTCTCCCGGAGTTATGTTCGTTCTGCGGTTTTTTATCGGTTTAATTTGGGTCGTTTTGAATAAAAAAAGTCATTGACAGAACCGGAGTAAACCCATATAATCAATATGACTTTTTCGAAACTGATAAGGAGGAAAATTTATGAAAAAGTTACTTTCTCTTGTAATCGCTCTTATCGTTA
>JAFSZW010000096.1 GCA_017458865.1 Clostridia bacterium | reverse complement strand
CGATCATTGTGGAACCGCGTCAGCCGTTCCCGTTCCTGAGAGGAAAGGAGATCTATGCGGTTGTAGAGCTTGAACGGAAAAATGGCCGTGGCCGCCGGGGTATTGTGCCTTGCAATGCGGGCGTGTTTCCCCGCCTGATCGAGGTGTCATCCGGGGATAAGCGATATGTGCTGGTGGAGGAGCTCATTCTGCACTTCCTCTACAAGGTATTCCCGGGATATTATGTGAAGTCCAAGTCTCTTGCCAGAGTAACGAGAAATGCGGATATTGACGCAGATGCGCTCTATGACGAAGATCACGACTATCGTGAGTTCATGGCCGAACTGATGAAGCGCCGCAAGCGTCTTGCGCCTGTCCGTCTCGAGCTTTCCCGCCAGCTGAACAATGACGTGATTGACAATCTCTGCAAGGAGATGAACGTCAAGAAGAAGTATGTGTTCAAGTCGAATACGCCGCTGGACCTGTCATTTGTCTTTACGATTCAAGATGAGTTGCGTCAGAAGACGGAACTGTTCTATCGCCGGCGTGTTCCGCAGCGCTCTGCGATGTTTGAATCCGGTCAGGCGATTCTGCCGCAAATCCGACAGGGAGACAAGCTGCTGTCGTATCCCTTTGAAAGCATGAAACCGTTCCTGGATATGCTGCAGGAAGCGGCAGATGATGACAGGGTTGTCTCGATCAAGATGACGCTCTACCGTGTTGCCAAGCTTTCAAAGGTGGTTGAGGCGCTGTGTGATGCGGCCGAGAACGGCAAGGACGTTCTGGTTATGGTTGAGCTCAAGGCGCGATTTGATGAGGAGAACAACATTGAATGGTCACGTCGTCTTGAGGAGGCGGGATGCAATGTCATCTATGGTCTTGAGGGATTCAAGGTCCACAGCAAGATCTGCCTGATCACCAGAATCGAGGATGGGAAGACTGTCTATTACACGCAGATCGGTACGGGCAACTATAACGAGAAGACGTCCAGACTGTATACCGATTTCAGTCTCATGACCGCGAACCAGACGATTGGTGAGGAGGTCAACGGTATCTTCAACAAGCTCTCCATGGGAGAAACGGTTGAGACAGCCGGAAAACTGATGGTTGCCCCACATTGTCTGCAGAACCGGCTCCTTGAAATGATGGATGAGGAGATTGAACGTGCGAAAGATGGCGAGGAGGCGTACATTGGCATCAAGGTCAATTCTCTGACAGACCGGGCAATCATTGAGAAGATGATTGAGGCCAGCCAGGCCGGTGTCAGGATTGATCTCATTATCCGTGGAATCTGCTGTCTCAAGCCTCAGGTTCCGGGTTATACCGAGAACATTCGTGTGAGAAGCATCGTTGGACGCTTCCTTGAGCATTCTCGCATCTATATCTTTGGCAAGGGTGAACGGCTTAAAATGTATATTGCCTCAGCGGATTTCATGACCCGGAATACGCTGAAGCGTGTCGAGGTTGCGACGCCCATTCTTGATTCTGCACTGATTGAGCGGATTCATGGCATGTTCAAAACCATGCTTGAGGATAACATGCAGGCCCGGGAGATGCAGGCAGATGGAACATACCGCCGCATTATGCCGGGCGACGATCCGGTGATTTCTTCGCAGGAGATTTTCTATCTGGATGCATATGACAGGGCTGCGGAACGCGTGGCCCAGCGCATTCAGATTCTGGAAGATATGGAGAACGCGCAGGCGAAAGCGGAACAGCAGAGCTGATCCTGCATATTCAGCTATCCGACCAATTCATAGATGAGCAAGGCCCAGGCGACTGCCCGGGCCTTCGTATATTATGCGTTACTTGCGAATGATGTCATATCTGAGCCGATACAGTGTTGCACCACGTTTCTTGTGGCATATGGCATCTACGAAGAAGTCGATTTCTTCCTCAGCATTGAACTGGACATATCCGAAACGTTCTCCATCAATGGTTTTTCCTTTCATGTTGGAATCAGTCCAGTGAACGAGATGCGTTGCAGGATCATAATCTGAAATAAAGATGAGGCTATGGGCGTCGATGCCGTACTCATACTCTGCAGACATCTGGAAGAAGTCGCCCTTCTTTACGTTCGTCATAAAAATGATTGCCTGAATGCGGTTCTCTTCCTCAGACAGATCATCATTATATCGGAATCTGGCTGCCTCGAAAAAAGGATTACCATCCGATGCTGCCTTGTCTTCCCATTCAATCCCGTATGAATAGGGCTTGCAGTCATCGCGCTTCCTGTTGTTAGGAATGGTCATTTTGACATTCGGATAGGCCAGCATGCGATATTTGGAAGCAGTATTCTTAAAGATATGTACGGTAAAGTTCTTGCATACATAGATATCGTCACTGTAATGTGCAGACTGTAGCTTTCCGTCTGCCTTAACATAGAGCGTCCTGGCAAGTTCAACCATTTCATCGATCCAGGTCGCCCGAATGGTCGGGTCAATCTTGTCAAGCTGTGTAATGCCCATCCGCTCGGCGGTTGCCAAATCTACCGGGTATTCCGCCAGGGAACAGGTGGAGAACATCATAAAGATACAGAGATAAGCAAGTAAAAAACGTTTCAAAGAGGACCTCCAGAGTAAATGAGATAATCAGGCGGGATGAAAGCAACGCTGTTTTAGGGCATGTTTGCCGAAATCATCACATATGTGGGCAGACAGCCTGCACTTTCCATAGGTTTCGGTACAGCAGCGTTAGCATGTTAAGCAGTGTGCAGGGCATGTTTTGCAGCGGTATCGGGTGTATAGTGTAGTGTCCAGATGACACGTTTAATTCGCTGCTTCAGCACTGCGCATTATTTTGCCTGCTATTATAGAGTGAACTGTGTTATTTTGCAAGATTCGAAAATGAGACAGTCAGATGAACCTGAGGGCGCCCAGTGCAGGAAAGACTGCCATTGTCATCGCATTTGACTGAGTAAAAGCCATGATAAAAACACAGGAGTTCCATATTCCGATGTGGTTTCTGACAAGCGCGGGAGAGCATTCTGAGAGAAAAAAACCATTATAACATCGTTTTGGTCTGGCTGGAAGCATAACGGCTGTTGCAATTTTGGCGTTTTTGTGACAATTCCCGGTTTTTTACAACAGCTTTTGTCGCATTTCTGCCGGTCAGGAGCGCACCCTGTTATGGCATTGTTCTTGACACTGCAGAAAGCTTTTTGATATACTCAGCCTGTGCTTATGCATGATTGGGTTGTCAAAATTACGAAGATAACAGGTGAGGGATACTATGAGCTTTTCAAAAGATTTTTTATGGGGAACAGCGACATCTTCCTATCAGATTGAAGGCGCATGGAATGAGGATGGGAAAGGGCCATCTATCTGGGATGATCTGACGCATGACCGACTGGGCTTTATCGATGACGGAAGCACAGGCGATACAGCCTGCGATCATTATCACCGTTTCCGTGATGACGTGGCTCTGATGGCAAAGATGGGCATTAAAAACTACCGCTTTTCCATCTCCTGGCCGAGGATCCTGCCGAATGGCACGGGTGAGGTAAATGAGGCAGGAATCCGCTTTTACAGCGATCTTGTGGACTGTCTCCTTGAACATGGCATCCGT
>JAFSZW010000095.1 GCA_017458865.1 Clostridia bacterium | reverse complement strand
GATCAGAACATCCGCGGCAGAGGACGTCATCCTGCTCGCCGGGCATGCTTTGCCGCTCAGATCCCTGACCGGTGCGTTTTCATCCATGTCGAATCTTTGCCTTATTTTGGTGGTAGTCTTTTACAAAAAGCCGGGATTCTACATAACGCTCGCCATCCTGTTCATGCAGTTCCTGACGCTGGGTTTCCAGATCGCCGTCCAGCGCAATCTTTCTGTCATTTCAGGCTTTTGTCTGAACATTCTGACGTTTATGGCGACCATTCTGATCTACGCGACCAACAGTCAGAATGAGAAGATTCAGACGCGTCTGCGGAATCAGGCTGTCACGGACAGACTTACCGGCCTTCCGAACCGGTTTGCCTGTTCGGAGCTCATGGATGTGCTCATTGAGCAGAAGGAGAAATTCGTCGTTGCGGTCATCAACCTTAACAACTTCAAGATGATCAACAACACCATGGGACAGGGTGCCGGCAATAGGGCGCTCCAGGAAATCGCGTCCCGCTGGCGGAAAGCTGCGGACCAGAATCTTTCCGGAACGCATGATTTTATCACCTGTCAGGGTGGAGATGAATTCTGCCTGATCATCCGCGATTACCAGTCCGATGCGGATATCCTCAGGACACTTGATTATTATCAGGCACTTCTGGAGGATAAGATTACCTTTGACAACTGTGACTACTTCCTGACCGCGCGCATTGGATATGCTGAATACCCGAATGATGCAAAGAACAGCGATGAGCTGATGGCTCGTGCCCTTAAGGCGCTGTACCAGACCAAGCTGAACAACAGCAGCAACCCGGTCTGCCGCTTTGCGCCCGAGATGATCAGCGACGAGCATGACATGGAAACCGAGCAGGTCATTCGGGCTGCCCTCAAAGACGGCACGATTTTCTTCTGCCTGCAGCCTCAGTATGACATCTCTCATAAACTGAGAGGGTTTGAGGTGCTGGCCCGGATGAAGGATAAAAACGGATGCATGGTCAGCCCGGCTGAATTCATCCCCGTTGCTGAAAAAGTCGGACTGATTGACAAGGTTGACCGCACCGTGTTCCGTGAGTCCGCCAAGTTCTTCGGGGCGCTAATCCGGCAGACGCAAATGGATCATCTGACGCTGAGCGTCAATGTATCCGTCCGTCATCTCATGAGGAATGATTTCGTTGATGAGGTCCGGAATATCCTGGAGCTCAGCGGGCTGCCTGCCAATCAGCTGGAGATTGAGATCACCGAGTCCATCCTGATTGATTCGTTTGAGAAGGCTCTGCAATGCCTCAACGATATAAAGAACATGGGCATCAAGGTGGCCATTGACGACTTCGGGACAGGATACTCATCTCTCAGTTATCTGAATACCTTCCCGGCAGATCTGCTCAAGGTGGACAAGTCCTTCATCGACAAGATGAATACCAGTGACTCCTCGAAGCAGTATGTGGCGGCCATCATTTCCATCGGCCATGTGATGAACTTCGATGTCATCGCCGAGGGTGTTGAGAAAACCGAGCAGCTTGATACGCTTCGCGACATCGGCTGCGATTACGTCCAGGGCTTTCTGTGGGGACGGCCTCTCTTACCGGAGGCTGCAGAGGCACTGGTGATTGACTCCTCAAAACAGGTTATCGAAAAGAACTCAATTTAGAATCGAAGGCGCAATTGTGTTAAAAAAACTAAAGGATTTGCTCTTATATGCCGGTCTTGACGACGCGAAGATGAAGAGCCTGCTGCCCGAGGCGCAGGAGGACAATGCCCGCTACCTCTTCATCTACGCGGGCATGACGACGTTTCTCTTTTCCGTCTGTCTGCTGGTCAGTCTGGCCGCCGGCGGCCATCTGACGGTCAACCGGCTGATTTACACCATTATGATTACCATCAGCGTCATGCTCTGTGTGATGACGAAGACACTGGTGCCTAAACATCCGTCATTGTCAACGATCTTTGCCGTTACCTTCATCATCGCAATGTACGGCTATTCGTTTGCCGTTTCCCTGCTGCATGCAGAGATGCCGGGTGTATCCGCTGTGGCCATCCTCCTTGTTATGCCGACGCTGTTTAACTACAGGCCGATCTACATGATCATCCTGACGATTGCAGCTCAGGTGGTTTACCTGCTGCTCTCCCTGATGACCAAGGAACGCGCGCTCGCAATGCTCGATCTCTGGAACTGCCTGTTTTTCGGCAGTATCGCAGTGGTCCTGTCTATCTACCAGATGAAAGTCAAGTTCCGTCTTTTCCAGCAGAAGCGGGAAACCAAGTACCTGAGTGAGACGGACCTGCTGACCGGCGCGAAGAACCGCAACTGCTTTGAGAAAAATGCGGGCCGCTATCAGGACACCTGCAAGGAGAACCTCTACTGCGTATACGTAGACGTCAATGGCCTCCATGAACTGAACAATACATTTGGCCACGATGCAGGCGATGCCATGCTGCAGACTGTTGCCAGTGTGGTCATCAAGGCATACGGCCAGACAAACACCTACCGCATCGGCGGTGATGAGTTCATCGCCTTCACCATGGATGAAGGCCTTGATACGGTCCGGAATGGCATTCGAAGCATCATCAAGGAGATCGAAAATGCCGGTTACAGTGTATCCATCGGCTCTGCCTGCCAGAACAAGGATGCGCTGGAGATCCCGAAACTTGTCAAGGATGCCGAGGGCTTCATGTACAATGAGAAGCGTGAGTATTATGCAAACGTCACGCATGACCGCCGCAACAGGAACCTTGTAACCGAATAATCACCATCCCTAACACCGCGGTCTCACGGGACGCGAAAAGCGAGAATCCCGTGTCCCGCCCGGAAATCATATTCCTCGAAGGGAAGAAGGCATCCAAAGCTGTTTCTTCAGTCTAGTCAGATGCCTTTTTTGATTTTCAGCGGCGGATTTTGGCATTGGCCAGTCACGTCCGGGAAATGCGATTTGTATTCTCTCTGCACATCATTTGTTTGGAAACCTGGATGGGTGAGGCACTGGAACAGATCACACCCCGACATGCTGGAAGTTGATAAACAGGATGCAACGTTGAAATGACTGGTTATTTTGCAGGGAGAATCGCTGATCGACACGATATTCGCAGTGCAGACGCCCCGCGACAGTTATCATAATTGAAATCAATTCAGCAGCCAAAAACTCTTTGGCTGTTGGTTTCAGTGCTATTGCGGAAGTTAAGAGGAGGTTTACCAATGAAGAACAGTTTCAGATTCTTGCTTACGGTTCTGCTGGTGGCGCTTATGCTGAATACTGCTGTGTTCGGAATAGCCGCTGCGAGCGCGGAAGAAAAACAGGCAGCAAAAGGCCGACTGTCCTGCTGATCCTT
>JAFSZW010000094.1 GCA_017458865.1 Clostridia bacterium | reverse complement strand
GACGGCAACCTCATACTGCGGCCACTTCTCCCGGTTGCGCCAGTCTTCCTCAGTGATCTTCCACTGCTTTTCAGGCGTGTTCTGGCGCTCCGTAAAGCGGGCCAGCTGGGTATCCTGGTCAATGTGAATCCAGAACTTGATGACGACGGCGCCCCATTCTGTCAGCACGCGTTCAAATTCGTTGATCTCGTTGTAGGCACGCTGCCAGTCCTTTTCAGTGCAGAAACCTTCAAGGCGCTCAACCATGACCCGGCCGTACCAGGTGCGGTCAAAAATGCAGATGTGGCCGCTGCGCGGCAGACGGTTCCAGAAACGCCAGAGGTACTGACGGTTCAGTTCGTGCGGCTCGGGAGAGGCAATCGGCATAACGTCAAAGCCGCGAGGATCAAGCGGATAGGCGACGCGGCGGATATTGCCGCCCTTGCCAGCTGCATCCCAGCCCTCGTAACAGATCACAACCGGGATCTTGTTGAGGTAGAGCAGGTTATGCAGATCGCTGAGGCGGGACTGCAGGCGCTTCAGTTCCTTTTTGTAATCGTCATCCGCGATGGTCGGGCTCAGATCGACATCCGCCAGCTTGGGCATCTTGACCATCGGGAAGGCTTCCTCAAACGGCGAGCCGTTATAGCGTCCGTTTGCCAGCGCAGTCTCCGTCTGAAGGACGAGAAGTCGCAGGGCATCCCTGACCGTCGTTTTCCGCTTGCTGGCGTCGAGCACATGCCAGGGAATGACATCCCCGGTCCTGTCCATGAACTCTTCATAGGCATCGCGGAAATGCTTGTATTCCCGGTGCTGCCAGATATCCTCATCGGTGACGCGCCACACTGTTTCCGGCTGTGCAAGCAGGGAGCCAAGGCGAGCTTCCTGCTCATCCTTGTCAATGTGCAGGAAAAGCTTGAGGATAAGATAGCCACCGTCTCTGAGCTGACGCTCAAACTCGTTGATCTGGCGAATACGGCGCTTGTATTCCTTCTCCGTAATCTCCCTGTGCATGAGTTTACGGACGAGGCTTTCCATCCAGCCGGAGTCAAAGAACGTGAGCGTTCCATTTTCCGGAATGGCGGTAGCAAAGGGATAGAGGAAGGGATACCTTGCCTCCGCTTCGGGGACGATTGCGGGGGATTCGACGTGGTAGAAGCGAGGATCCAGCTCACTGATGAGCTCTTTGATCAGGCTTCCCTTGCCGGCAGCAGCCCATCCTTCAATGAGTACGATGATCGGCAGCTTTTTTTCGCGAAGCTGTTCCTGCATACTCATCAGTTTAGCGCAGAGTTCCTTGATTTCCGGCTTAAGAACGGACTTCTCCTCAGGCTTGTTCTTTTCAAAATCCTTGAGCATAAATTAGCCTCCTAAATAATTATTGAACGTCAGGTTAATTCTATCGCGTAATGACACGGGATTGCAATGCTTTTGTGAAAAAAATCTGAAAAAACCTGACACACCCTGTTCATCAAGCCTAAGATACCACATCTGTATCCAGCAGAATTACCAAGATATCCCCAGGTTCAGCACGCGAATCCGGGTCACCCTCATGCAGATCTGAGAACGGACAGGTTCAGCCTTCCATGCCTGTCAAGCCCCTTGATCCGGTTTGTCCGGTAATGTTCATCGCCGGACCGTCCTTCTATGTGACAGGCTGGTGCTATTTAGTCCAAAAATTGACCAAAACAGTGAATAATGGCTAAATTATAAAAGAAATATCAAAGCAAACTGCTGCAAAAAATGTCGCTTTTTCGGCGACCACAAAGATCGCCGAAACCGGTATAATGAACTCATGATACTTAAGGAAACGGCATCGGGGACAATAGCCTGTTTCCGATGCGGATGCGACAGATAAGGAGGAAAATGATGATAACTGTCGAATTACCGGAATTCAGGGACATGGACCAGCAGGATATCTGGAACCTGGTGGATTCTCTTCGCCCACTGGACAATGTGTTCATGCACTGCATGCTTGAGCGGAATGTGTTTCTTCTCGAGAAGACAGTGCGGATTCTTCTGCAGAAACACGACCTGACCATTGACATAGACAACCCGATTTTTCCGCCGCACCCGGGGACGCTCGACACAGTCGCAACGGACAAGTCAGGCAATGTGTTCATGATCAGCCTCGAGTGTGTCGGACATGTCGAGCCTGCCAGCCTTGCCGGAATGCGGGTGATGAACATAAACCATGCCAGGTGGGAACGGAATCAGGTGACGAAAACTCCGCACCAGTATCTGTTCCGGATTGCCGAGAACGATCCTTTTGGCGAAAACAGCCCGGTTTATGCTGTGGAGATGGATGACGTCCCGGACGAAATGGCCGGCATCCGGATCGTCTATGTGAACGGCGCTTATCGCGGGGACAATGGAATGGGCTGCCTCATGCACGATTTCCGTTGTGCGAGCCCGGACAGCATGGGCTTGCTTGAGATGTCAAAGACGGCTCAGTACTACAAGCGGTCAGCACGGGGTATGCGTCATGTGCTCCATGCACTGTTTGGCAGGCAGTGCTTTGAGGAGCCGTTACTTACAGTCGCCTGAGCACATGCCTCAGACAGAGCAGTCAGGCGGTACAGCCCATCATGGCATTGTGCGCACTGACTGCTTTGTGATGAGGGAATCACCGCAAGTGATGAATGCTGCCGGTTTTGGCGCACAAGGCATACGGAATCGCTGATGTGTGCAGGAATACCGGCCTTTGGGCATCCTCCTGGATTCGTCTGCTTTCAATGCCGGGCTTTTGATGAAAGCGGAGAAAGGCACCGGCCAGACGCTGCAGATATCATTGCGCTTTTGAAAGCCGGTGTGATACAATCATTCTGACAGAGTCCATAACGAAAACAGAATGGACTGAAAATCAGACAGGAGGAACTGGATATGAGAGTTGGTGTGATCGGCGCCGGTGCCATCAGTGAGATTTATCTGACGAACATGATCAACCGATTTGACAACCTTGAGGTTGTGGCCGTAGCAGCCAGGCATATCGAGCGGGCGCAGCGGCGGGCGGAGCAGTTTGCGCTGCGAGCCTGTACGGTTGATGAAATGATGGCGGATCCATCCATTGAGATGGTGGTTGTTCTGACCCCGGTGGGGACGCATTATTCGCTGATCCGGCAGGCCCTTTTGGCCGGCAAGCATGTGTATACGGAAAAGACCATTACGGACGATCTGGCGGGGGCACTGGAGCTTGCCCGGCTGGCGGATGAGCGGGGGCTCTATCTCGGCTGCGCGCCGGATACCTTCCTGGGTGCGGCACTCCAGACAGCTCGCGCTGCGATTGATGATGGCCTGCTCGGGGATGTGCATTCATTTGCCATCTCGGCAAACAGAAACAATGACGTTCTGCTCAGCCTGTTCGCCTTCCTGCGTGAACCGGGTGCGGGCGTGCTCAGGGATTACGGCGTGTATTACCTGACGGCGCTGACAAGCCTCCTGGGGCCGGTTGCAAGGGTAGCAGGTGTCATTGGAACGCCATACAAAACGCATGTCAATATTCTGCCCGGGCCGGATTATGGCAAGGTCATGGATACGCCCAATGAAAGCCAGGTTTCCGCGATCCTCAAAATGCGCAACGGCGTGACGGGTACCCTTCATATTGATACGGACAGCAAAATGCAGGATGAGGCTTACTTTACCATCTACGGAACGAAAGGCATTCTTTACCTGACGGACCCGAATCAGTTTGGCGGTGAGGTCAGCTTTCATCCAAATATCGGGACGGACTGGCGGAAACCGGCAGCACCGGTCAGATTGTGGAACTTTGCATCTTATGCGGATAATTCCCGCGGTGTCGGCCCGTCTGAAATGGCGGCTGCGATTGAGGAAGGCCGTCCGTGCCGGGCATCCAAGGAAATGGCTGTGCATGTGCTTGAGGTGCTGGATGCGATCCTGGCCGGCGGTGAGGAAGGACAGTTTGTGGATGTCAAATCTGTCTTTGAACGTCCTGCTCCGCTCTGCCGGCGCGATGCGGGTATTGTGAATATCGGCCATATCGCTTTCGAGATGAAAAACGAAGCGGAAATGCTGCGCTTTTATGGCGAAACGCTTGGAATGAAGCCGCTCTTTACCCTGACTGTGCAGGATCTGGCCAATACCTATGCGGCCAGAGGGCAGACGGATCGGATTGAGGAGCTTGCACCGGAGCTTGAGAAAGATCCGGCAGCGCCGTGGATCCGGTATATGAAAGTCTCGGACCGTCAGTTTGTGGAGCTGTTCTTTGACCGCGGCCGTGTTCGTGAGGAACTCCTGGACAGGGAGAATGTCTACGGATACCGCAAGTACAATCTTGAGGTGGAGAATATTGAGGCGCTGCGTGACCGGGTGGTCAGCGCCGGGATAAAGCTCAGGGAGGATGTCCATCTGACCATTGACGGTGCGGTGGAGTTCGCGGTGCTGGACCCGGATGGAAACGAGGTCCAGTTTACGCAGTACGGCGAAAGATCGAAGCTGCCGCTTAAAGCGGTACATCCGTGCGTGCCGGTTTCAACGGCAAAGGGCGTAACGCAGATCGCGCTGCAGATTCAGGATGCAGCCAACATGCGTGGTTTCTACCTGAGGGGACTTGGCCTCAATAAGGTGTTCACACTGACATACGGGGATCTTGCGGATGGACTTGAGGCCGGCGGCAGCGCGGACGCGGAGGTCATAAACGGACTCAGGCAGAAGGCAGCGCAGCCGTGGATCGATTATATTGAGATGGCTCCGCACCAGTACATAGAGCTTTTCTATACGGACGGACAGGAAAAGCGCGAGGAGCGGGACCTCAGCAAGTACTACGGATATCAGCATATCTGTCTTGAGGTATCCGATATTCATGCGGCATGGGATGCTGTGACCTTTAACGGGATTGTGCCGGAAAGAGAGATTATCCTTGGCAGTGACGGTGCGTACCAGTTCTGGCTGAGAGATCCGGATGGGAACCGTATAGAGATCATGTCCTATTCGGACCGGGCACTGCAATTGTCATAACCGGTATTGTCCGGATGTGCTGCTGCATTTAAGCTGCAACGGTGTTTTGATGCTAGGTAGATGCAGCAGGTGCAGGCCAGGATAATGGGAGTCGTAAGCATTGCTCGTTGAGAATGCATGCTTATTTGAGAACATTTAAGATTTCGGAATGAGAGTTTCTGTTCCGGAATCTTTTTTTATAGGAATTCGATACCCTATAAAGTCGAGCATAGGCTGCCCCAGGCAAAGGAGGCCAGAAAACCATCCTTAGAAAGATCAATACCAATGCAGGCATTATGCCCGTTTTTCCACCCGGATGAAATCAATTTGATCTTATTTACGGGAATGGCAGACGGGAAACATTGATGAAACAACTCATCAAAATGCTAGATGATGCGGAAGATGATGAAGTATTATCTAGCCTGAGAGGCGTTATTGAAAAAGTCAACGGCATGACGAATCAGGCATTCAGCAAAATAAGCCGCGACTTGATTCATGATTTTGACAGGGATGAATAAAAAGAACACCGGCAGGAGCGATTATGTCCCTGCCGGAATACTATCTTTATTGTGCTGTCAGATTCTCTGTAATGGACTGAAAGAAGGATGCGCTCGTGCTGGTTCAGTATTTTCTCAATGTTGCTGTTCATGCCGTTTCATCTCCTTTACCAATGATATGAGCAAACGATGATTGGCTGTATGATACAATTCGGCAAGCTCAATCATATCATTCCAGTTTGTGTCCCGAAAAGCAATTTCATCTATTCGCAGCTCGTCAAACAGGAGCTGCCGCAGTTCCATTCTGCTGTTGCAGGGGGAACGGGTGTAGAGCAAATCACAGATCGCCTTTTCGGGGGAAGCAAGCATAAAACTGTAACCGTTTTCTTCGTGCAGCGTTATACCGTATGGAAACGCGGCGATGGGAACATCCCGGTAAACAAAGGTACCAAAGGCCGTGTCATATTGCTTTCTTCTGCCCTTGGCGCAGGTGGCCGATGTGAAAGCATATACGGCCTCCGGGATCAGGTCGTGCCAGGAAAGCGCAAACTCAAAGGACAGATAGGACGGTCCATAGATCACACCGGACAAATAATGACCGGGGATTGTGCTGTCTGTTTCGTACAATCCCTTGATGATCGGCACAAGCTGTCCGCTCTGTGCCATTCGCCTGATCTTGGCGGCAGGATTG
>JAFSZW010000093.1 GCA_017458865.1 Clostridia bacterium | reverse complement strand
TCCGCGCTGTATGTGGACTATGTGAACGGCCTGAGTTTGAAGCATCCGCAGACTGGAGAAGCGCTGACCTTGAATCCCGATGGTCGAAGCGGTTCCTTCTACGATTATCTGATGGGCTGCATCAGCAGCTCTGCCAACGATTTTCTTACCCGGCTGGATAGCTGCAAACTGCCGCAGACCTATTCTGTGGCGGATTATCTGAACGGTAATTATACCTATGAAGCGCCTGCGCCTATGCCTGCCGGGCCAAAAGATCCCGGAATGCACCATGCAGGCCCTGGTATCGGGATGCCTGAGCTTCCGCCGCCGGACGGCCCGAAGCCTGGCATGTTACCGCCTCCCGGGTTGCCGCCCAAGCCCACGCAGATGCCGAGCCTGGGCGATCTCATGTCCCGTCCGCCCAAGGGCATGCCGTTCAAGGATATGAAGCCGCCTATGATCGAAAAACAGGGAACAGCCAAAAAGGAATGGCTGGCCTGGGATGGGCAGAAAGCTGTCATCTCCGATCTGGATGCTTATGTGCTCAATCATCGCCACCGCATGAAGCCCTGCACCTCCTTTGACAAGCTGGAAAATGACAGCGGTGAGAATCAGGAATTCGGCACAGCCCAGCAGGATTATATGCACTTCAACGCAACCATCGGTACAGCCATTGCGAAACTGCGCGCCGAATTCCCTGCAGAAGCCGCGAAGTATGAGATGCTGTACGCCATTGCGGATGACGCAGAGCTGGCAAATCGGGTTTATTTGATCAATCCGCTGAATTACATTGCCACCAACGAGCAGAGCAAGCAGGCACAACATTACCGCATCCGTGTGGGGGCCAGCGATGCCGACACGTCGCTGAGCGTCGCCATGACCCTGGCGATTAAGCTGCAAAATGCCGGATTCCCGGTGGATTACGCCCTGGTGTGGGATCAGCCCCACAGCGAAGCGGATTATCCTGGCGAGGTGCTTGCCTGGATCGACAGCATCTGCCAGTAAGGAGCTGCCATGCGATACAAAGGGATCATCTTTGATTTGGATGGCGTGATCTGCTCCACGGATGAATACCATTATCTGGCCTGGAAGGCCTTGGCGGATCGTTTGGGGATTCCTTTTGATCGGGAGCGGAATAATCTGCTGCGCGGAGTCAGCCGCATGGCCAGTCTGGAAGTCATCTTGGAGAAGAGCTGTACAACCTATTCGGATGAAGATAAAGCAGCATTTGCTGAGGAAAAGAACGCCACATATCGACAATTGTTGGGTCGCATGTCACCAAAGGATTTGCCTGATGACGTACAGAACACCTTGAAAGCCCTGCGCACATCCGATATAAAGCTAGCCATTGGTTCTTCCAGCAAAAACACGCCATTCATTCTGGAAAGGATTGGTTTAGAAAGCTTCTTTGACGCTGTAGCAGACGGGAACTGCATTACGCACTCTAAACCGCATCCCGAGGTGTTTCTGAAAGCGGCTGGAATGATCAGCTTATCCCCGCAGGAATGTCTGGTCGTGGAGGATGCTCATGCCGGTGTAGAAGCAGCAATTGCAGGCGGCTTTGATTGCGCAGCCATAGGCGATGCCAGGGATGACGGCAGGGCAAAATGGCATTTGGAGAAGTTTTCTGACCTTCTTCATATCCGCTAATAACGTTTTGTTCACATTTCAACTTGTTCTTTATAGGCGGTAGTTCAATCACCTTGAGAACATAACAATAGATGCTGGAAAGCGGCTTGGAATAAGCATTTCCGGCATCTTTCTTTTATATCGGC
>JAFSZW010000092.1 GCA_017458865.1 Clostridia bacterium | reverse complement strand
TTCCGTTGCCATCTCCCAGGCACTTTATGATCATCTCCTTGTCAGTGGTTATCCTGTCAACATCACGCATCGGGATATCGGACTCGAGGAGGCAAGCTGGCCGTTCCGGCGCTCTGCCGTGCAAAGCCCCACCTGATGACATTCCCATTTGTTACAAAGTCTCTTTGACAGGCCTCTCAAATTGTTAAATTTGTTAACAATTTGAGAGGCCTGCTGTTTATGCCAATAATCCCTTTATTTTCAGGCATTTATAAGGATTCTCTGCCCCTGTTTTTGCCTCTTAATTGTTAAGTAATTGTTACGAAAATGTTACAAATGTTAAATTTCTTATTGACATCTGTTAAGAAACGTAATATGATTGACTCGATTCCAACGCGAAAGGAGACGCAGTTTCTCATGGGTATTTATGCGTCACATCGTTTTAAAATAATCGCCCTGATCTGTGTACTGCTGGTGTGCATTTCCTGCGCTGCATATGCCCAGAATTACCGTCTTGGCGATGAGGACGAGGAGATTGCGACCATCCAGTCCGCACTGAAACAGTTGAAACTGTATACAGGTGATATTACAGGCCACTTCGGCACAAGAACGAAGGACGCCGTTATCAAGTTCCAGAACAAGTACAATCTCCAGACAGACGGCATTGTCGGTGAGGATACGCTCAACACCCTTTATAATGCAGCCGGCATCACCATTTCATCAGGGAGTACCTCATCTGCATCGTCCTCTACGACCTCAACATCCTCTTCATCGTCCTCCTCCGGTTCCGTTCTGCATTACGGTTCGCAGAGTGACCAGGTCCGTCAGCTCCAGCAGAATCTGGCTGCACTGGGTTATTACAGCGGCTCCATCACAGGACACTACGGCAGTAAGACCGAAGCTGCTGTTTCTGCTTTCCAGCGTGCAAACGGTCTTTCAGCAGACGGCATTGCCGGTACGAAGACACTGAACACGATCAGTTCTGCTATTGCCGGTTCATCCAAATCATCATCCTCCAGTTCAACTACGGCTACGACCACAGCCACGGTCACAAGCTCAACATCGTCAAGCAATTCGATGCTGAAGCTTGGAAGCAAGTCAGATGAGGTCCGCACGCTTCAGGAAAACCTCAAGACACTCGGTTATTACTCCGGTTCCATTACCGGGAATTACGGCAACCTGACAAAACAAGCCGTCTATAACTTCCAGCGTGCAAACGGACTGACTGCCGACGGTGTTGCTGGCGCGAAAACCTTGGCCTCCATCCAGTCGAAGCTGACCAAAAACGGTACTGCCAGCACTACATCATCGTCCAGCTCTAGTACCTCTTCCAGTTCATCTACGCTGGCAACCGCAACAACGCTCTCAGAGGGATCCAAAGGCGATGAGGTCAAGAAGCTTCAGAAGATGCTTGCTGCACTCGGATTCTTCTCCGGAAATCAGACCGGAAACTTCGGCACCGTGACCAAGGAAGCGGTTATGAAGTTCCAGAAATCCAAAGGACTCTCCGCAGATGGTATTGCCGGTCCAAAGACGCTGGCAGCAATTAACGCTGACTACTCTGCCAAGAGTTCAGGCGGCAGCAGTGTCTCAGTCTCCAGTGCCAGCAAGGTCATCTACTCCAGCTTCTACAACTGGCGGAACAACTACAGCAATGGTGAGTACTGCACAGTCTATGACTTTTCAACCGGATACAGCTGGCGGCTGCGCATCATGACAAAAGACGCTCATATGGATGCAGAGCCGGTTACAGCAGAGGACACTGCGATCATGCAGAAAGCATTCGGCGGGAAGACTACCTGGACGCCCAAGGTCGTATGGGTAACCTTCTCAGACGGACGGACCTTTATCGGTTCAACGCATGACACACCGCACGGTACGCAGCACATTACCACCAATAACTTCAAAGGTCACCTTTGTGTGCACTTCCCGATCCCGATGTCCCGCGCTGAGGCAATCGGTGACTACGCCGTATCGCACCAGAAAGCGATCAACGCCGGCTGGGAAACCACTCAGAAGATGAAATAATCAACTGAATACAAAAGCGGCACAGCCGGAAATTTTCCGGCTGTGCCGTTTTATATCCCATTATTGCCCGGCGATCTGTAATGTCAGCCATTCGCGCAGCGTATCCGGCTCTGCACGGTCCATTCGCCCCTGTGTCAGATCCGGTTTCCCGCCGCCTTTTCCGCTGAACGTCTGGCACATGCCGCGGGTGATCTGCCTCACATCCATCTGGCCAGAGCAGAGTGCAAACTGAACCTGTTCGCCCTCTCCGCCAAGAACCAGTGCCAGGTCTGCACCAACAGCAAGGTTCCCTGCCGCTTTTGCGACTGCATCCCCGGTGAGCATCGGGCAGCAGATCACCCGAACGCGTTTATTCTGCTCCGCCTGTGCCATTGCATCAAACAATGCCATCGCCATCTGCTCATTTCTGTACTGCAGATTTTTACGATCTTCCAGAATCTGTTCAACCGCATCCGCGCAGTTTCCCTGCCGGCTGGAAATCAGTCGATGGATCCTGTCCATTTCTGCCAGCATCTGATTCTCATACGCCAGAGCTCTCAGGCCGCAGAGAATGGATACCCGTACGCCCGACTTGTACTTCTGCACCCCGATCACCTTGATCTGTCCAATTTCACCGGTTGCCCGCACATGTGTTCCGCAGCAGGCACAGGTATCCGCGTCCGGAATCTGAACAATCCTCAGATCTCCGTCTATCTCTTTCTTGCTTCTGTATTCCAGTGTTTCCCTTGTTTTGGCGTCCGGAATAAAATGCAGAATGGGTTTATTTGCATAGATGACCATGTTCGCCTGATGCTCAATCTCAAGCGCTTCCTGCGCCGTGATCGGGCCATTAAAATCCATGGTGACCGCCTCGGAGCCAATGTGAAAGCCCACATTGTCATATCCAAACCGTCCGTGCACCAGACCGGAAAAGATATGTTCACCGCTGTGCTGCTGCATAACGGAGAAGCGCCGATCCCAGTCAATGCAGCCATGTACCTGTTGGCCATGTTCAAGTGGTGCATCCACCAGATGCTCCACCTCGCCGCCCCGCTCATGCACATCCAGTACGCTGGCAGATCCCAGTGTCCCCAGATCCGGCCACTGACCGCCGCCCTCCGGGAAAAAGGCCGTCTGATCCAGAGTCACAATCCAGTTCTTCCCCGGTTCTTTTATGCGGCATTCGACAACTGCGGCATCAAATTCCCGCATGTATTCGTCCTCATAGTACAGTCGTTTCGTCATGACAGTTCTCCTTCGTCCTGCTGTCCAGCATAATGGGCAGATTATACGCCCTGTGCTAAGTATAACCTTCCTGCCCCCAGCCCGCAAGAACAATTGTGCCAGATATATCCATTTCCGTCATCCCCGGATCAGTCCTCCGGGCGACAGGGCAACAGACCGGAACGCAAGGCATTTCCCGATTTCAAACGGCAATGAGCCGCTCATGCCGCTCTGAGCACTTCATAGACAGCCCGCAGATGACAGTTTATGCCTGAATTCAGAGAATGGGCGTATTGTTTGCTGGGCGTATTGTTTCCAAGAAGTTTCATCCGTTTTATTGATTTGTTCTGAAGAATACATTATAATACGTCTGTATCATTTCAAACCAATCAAGCAGAGGAGTTTACTACCATGACAATAAACAAAGTTCAAAACGGCTCTGAAATGGTGGTCAGTCTTGAGGGACGCCTTGACACCACCACCTCTCCTACGCTCGAATCTGAGCTGAACGGGATTCTCCCAAACATCGATTCTCTGGTATTTGATTTCAGCAAGCTGGATTACATTTCATCCGCCGGTCTCCGTGTTCTTCTTGCCTCTCAGAAGGTTATGAGCCGCAAGGGCGGCATGAAGGTCACACACGTCAATGAGATCGTTCAGGAAGTATTTGACGTCACCGGGTTCTGTGATATTCTGACCATCGAGTGAGGTTTCAATGAAAACTGATACTATCGTCGTTTCAAGCTCCGGCGCCTGTATGGAGGATGCCCTGAATCAGGCTGAACTCGTCGGTGCTTATAAGCATCTCTCCGCGAAGAACATCCTGCACCTCCGTCTTCTGACAGAAGAGATGATGGGCATGATGCGTTCCATTACAGGTGAACAGTCCGGACAGTTCTGGATTGAAGATGATGGTACAACCTTTATGCTCCATCTCCTCGTGGATACGCGGATGAACACATCCAAGCGTGAGAACCTGCTCGCCGCATCAAGCAGCGGGAAAAACGAATCCGCCAGAGGATTCATGGGGAGACTCATGGACTTCTTTGACCGGAACGCCGATGAGG
>JAFSZW010000091.1 GCA_017458865.1 Clostridia bacterium | reverse complement strand
TATCCTGACTGATCCTGCCATGCTCAAGAAGCTGCCTGATACGAAGCTGTTCAAGGAGTGGCAGGCTGAGCTTGAGAAGCAGGGCATTGTCTACATTACGAACATGTACAATGGTTTCCGCAGCTTCTATACGACGACGCCGGTTGAGCATGTTTCCGATCTGTCCGGTCTGCGCATCCGCGGATTCGGCAACGCCATCGGCAACAACCTTGCCAAGTATCTTGGCTTTGCAAACATCGGAATCGCCTGGGGTGCAGTATTCCCCGGAATTCAGCAGAAGACGCTCGACGGCTGTGAGGTCCAGGTTGCGACTGCCGACGGTTCCCGCATCTATGAGGTTGTCAAGAACCTTGCAATGACCAAGCACTACATGCTGCAGTCTGCATTCGTCTGTTCTTCTACCTTCTACAACAGTATGTCAGCAGAGGACCGCGAACTGTTTACCAAAACCATGCGCGATGCAGCTGCCGAATACGGTGCAATCATCGAGAAGGAAGAGGCCGGCTATTACGAGAACATGAAGAAGAACGGTGTCAAGATTGTTGATGTCGACATCAACGAGTTCAAGCAGGCGATCGAACCCCTGTATACGAACAATGACCTGGGCTTCTCTGCTGGTCTGAAAGACAGGCTGTTCAAGGAGCTGGGCAACTAAATTTGCCGGGTTGGACAGGTTTCGTTTCTGCTGTACCGGGAACGAAACCTTTTTTTATGGATATGGAGAATATGGTATGAAAAAATTGTATGAGGCTTTCTGCAAGGCGGAGCTGGCTGTATGTGGGGTCGGCTTTATCCTGCTTGTCGTCCTGGTATTTGCATCTGCGATTTTCCGCTTCCTGAGGATTTCGATGTCATGGAACATCGACCTTGCCATGCTGCTGCTTGCGTGGGCCTCGTTCCTGGGAGCGGACATCGCATGGCGGAGCGGGCAGCTCATCGGCATTGACCTGGTAACCCGCTACTTTCCCAAGAAAATGCAGAAGCTCGTGATGCTGATAATCTATGTCATCATCCTCTGCGTTACGGTCGTCATCTGTATATACGGAGTCAGGCTTGTCTGGACGGAACGGCTTCGCACCTATCAGTCCATGCCGATTCCCTATTCGCTCGTGAGTCTGAGCCTGGTCGTCGCAACCTTCTCCATGTCAATCTCTACAATCGGGAAGATACGGGACTGCATCAGACATTTCAATGGTGCCGCTGTGTGCACTACGGAGGGAAAATGACACTGCTGCTTATCTGTTTCGTCGCATTCCTGCTGCTCGGAATGCCCATCGCCTTTGTCATCGGAATTGCAGGCTTTGCCTACTTCTTGAGCCAGCCGGTCCTTCCCTTTGAGGCCGCTGTCCAGATGATTGTGCTGCAGAGCCAGTCCTTTGCGTTTCTTGCCGTTCCGTTCTTTATTTTTGCCGGAAACCTCATGAACGTCTCCGGCATTACGGATCAGCTCCTGGGCCTTGCCCGGCTTTTGACCCGGCGGATGTATGGTGGCACGGCGCAGATTTCCGTCGTCATGTCCACGCTGATGGGTGGCGTTTCCGGTTCTGCGACCGCTGATGCCGCCATGGAGACGAGGATTCTTGCCCCTGAGATGCTCAAGCGCGGTTACACGAAAGGCTATATCTGCGCGGTGAACTGTCTGACAGCCCTCATTACGGCGACGATTCCGCCGAGTCTGGGACTGATCATCTTCGGTTTTGTCGGTGAGGTTTCGATCGGCCGCCTTTTTGCCGCGGGAATCATTCCCGGCATCCTGATGATGGCTTTCCTGATGGGGACGACGACGATTACAAGCCGCATCCGCAAGTTTGATCCGCCGCAGACGGATGCGCCGCGCCTGTCGCTCAGGGAGTTGTTTGCAAACCTGAAGGTTTCCATCTGGGCCCTGCTTTTTCCGGTCATCCTGATTGTCGGAATCCGCTTCGGTGTGTTTACGCCGTCAGAATCCGGTGCATTTGCCGTCGTCTATGCCTTGATTGTCGGTAAGTTCGTCTATAAGAAGCTCACCTGGAAGAACTTCAAGGAAGCCCTCATTACGACGATTAAGGACAACGGAGCAATCATGCTGATTATCGCGATGTCCGGGCCGTTCAGCTATGCGATTACCTGGGTTAAGCTTCCGGCAATCCTCAGTTCCTTCATATTCGGCATTACCGAAAATCCGCAGCTGCTCACGCTGATCATGCTCGGCTTCCTGTTCATTACGGGTATGTTCGTTGACAGCAACGTGAACTTCCTTCTGCTTACGCCGATTTTCCTCCCGATGGTAACGAGTGTCGGCATGGATCCCGTTCACTTTGGTGTCCTGATGGCGACCATCGTTACGCTCGGCGTCATGACTCCGCCGATCGGATCTGCCCTGTATACGGTCTGTGGCATCATTGACTGTCCGCCTGAGGAATACACGAAGGAAAGCCTGCCTTTCCTGTTCGCAATCCTGCTGGAACTTGCGATACTGGTCTTCTGTCCCAAGCTGGTCCTGTTTATTCCGAACATGATTTTCGGCGTAGCAGGATAACAAGGGGCTTAAAACATACAGCCATGCAGCACTGCGAACTCCTCCTTTGCAGTGCTGCTTTTTTTGT
>JAFSZW010000008.1 GCA_017458865.1 Clostridia bacterium | reverse complement strand
ATCTGAAAAATCCTGTGCCGGATCATGCGAATCTCCTCTCAGATGGATACAGATCCACCATGATTTGCCCCGATCTGACTCCTCATGCTGAGAATCGCCTGGGTTTTCCCAGAGCCGACCCGATTCAGTTCTAAGCCCAAAGAATATCTTATACCGGAGCAGGGTCTTGACACATGTGCTATAATGAGAAAGATAAAATCATTTCAGCAGAAATATAGCGGTACAGCCCATGGAGGCAAGACATGATAAAGCCCGGTGATCGCTTTGGAAAGCTCACAGTCCTCTCCATCCAGGAAAAGACAGTCCTCTGTCAGTGTGACTGCGGGAATGAAAAGCGCGTCAATAAATACAACCTGCTCAAAGGCAGCACAAGATCCTGCGGCTGTCTGAGGCTTACAGCGCCCGTCAAAATCGGAGATGTGTTCGGCATGCTGACCGTGCTTGAAGATTTGGGCAATCGCAAAATGCTGTGCCGCTGTCAATGCGGGAATGAGAAGATCATCTGCAAGGACAGCCTGACCAGCGGCGGGACACATTCCTGCGGATGCATCCCGAGGGGAAAGAAACCGATTATCATCTCGCCTGGAACAAGGTTCGGTCTGCTTACTGTCCTCTCCATGGATGGACAATACGTCCTCTGCCGGTGTGACTGCGGCAATGAAAAGCGCATTGGAAAGAGCAATTTGCTGCACGGCATCACCAGATCCTGCGGCTGCCTTAAAAAGCAGCGCAGGAATGACTCATCCAAATAAGGTGTGGCTTCCGCCCCGGATCGTCCCGTGATTCACAAACCGTGCCAAGGCTTGCACAATCTTGCGAAGCCAGGGCAGGCATAATATCAGAGCCGGATGAACACAATGCCAGGCTTATAATCCTTTTTCGCGAGAGAAGTTTAACTGCATAAAAAAAGTGAGGGAACTCCCTCACTTTTTCTGTGTTCATCAGAGAACTGCGTCAAGCATGGCCTCAACATTGGCTGCAGGCGTTACGCCAACACTCATGTTGACCTTCTCTCCATTCTTGAAAAGCATCAGCGTCGGAATGCTCATAATGCCATAGCGCTGAGCCAGTTCCGGCACTTCATCCACGTCAACCTTGCCGACAACAGCCTTGCCTTCGTACTTGGCAGCAACTGCCTCAATGACCGGTGCCATGATCTTGCAGGGGCCGCACCAGGTAGCCCAAAAGTCGACCAGTACCGGCAGGTTGCCGGCCAGAGCTGCGTCAAAGCTCTGCACATTCATTTGCTGTGCCATATGAAACCTCCTATGATTCAACATGTTCAATGGAAACAATCCTGGGTTCCCATCGTCCCTTCGAAAAATGCGGATCAATGATACGCATGAAAAGATATGCAAGTACCGTTCCGATCAGGGCCGCAATGGCCATCACCAGTTCGGGATTCATCTGTTCAAAGTGCGGTGCTGCGAAATACCCGGCAGCCAGTCCAATCAGGAAACCGGCCAGCGGAATGAGATAGGCGACCATGGATGCCATGATCACATGAGAATCATCCAGCTCCACCTCGACCATATCTCCAATACGCGCATCGCCCTGGAGCAGAATTTCGTGTTTCTTGCAGCTTTCGCTGCCCCGGGGACAGTTATGGCAGTCCCCGCACGCCTCAGGCCGCTCAAAGGTCACTGTCATGACCTTTCCGTTGCGGTCTGTGACCACGCCTTTATTCAACATGGCGATTCCCCTTTACAAGCGCTGCCATTCCCGCGGCATCATCAATGGCAAATGTCTGTTCCTCGTGGGTTTCCATCTGGCGCATCCTGATCTGCCCGCTGGCAAGCTCATCCTCGCCGATGGTAATGACATAGGCAGCATCCGCTTTATCTGCGTACTTAAACTGCGCTTTCATGGAACGTCCGACGTGATCAATGTCCGCCCGCACGCCAGCTTTGCGCAAATCGTCGCACAGCTTAAGGGCTGCCATTCTGGCCTTGTCGCCATAGTTGGCAATGTACACCT
>JAFSZW010000090.1 GCA_017458865.1 Clostridia bacterium | reverse complement strand
TGAGCACGCAGATGCCCTCGCAGATGCCCATGACCAGCTTCATATCATGCTCAATCAGCATGATGGCAATGTGGAAGCGATCACGGATGCGGACGATGTTTTCCATCAGTTCCTCGGTCTCGTGCGGGTTCATGCCGGCAGCGGGTTCATCAAGGAGGAGCAGGCTCGGATTGGTCGCGAGCGCGCGGACGATTTCAAGGCGTCGCTGTGCACCGTAGGGGAGGGAGCCGGCAATGGCGTTTGACATGTCCTGCATGTCAAAGATGGACAGGAGGTCCATGGCACGTTCGTGCTGACGGCGCTCACCGGACCAGAACCCAGGGAAGCGGAGGATGCCGGTGAACATGTTGTACCGGATCTGATTATGCAGGCCGATGCGCACGTTGTCCTCGACGGTCATGTTGGAGAACAGGCGGATGTTCTGGAAGGTACGGGCAATGCCCATCATGCTGGCCTGTGCGGTGTTGAGTCCGGCAGTGTCCTTTCCGTTGATCAGGATAGTGCCCATTGTCGGCTGATACACCTTGGTCAGGAGGTTGAAGACAGTGGTTTTGCCGGCACCGTTGGGGCCGATCAGACCGGCAATTTCAGTCTTGCCGATGATCAGGTTGAAATCTTCGACGGCGTGCAGACCACCGAAGTCAATGCCCAGGTTGCGCGTTTCAAGAACCGGACGCTCGTTGACGTCGCGCTCAGGCAGGATGCCATGACTGGGGGCGGGAACCATTTTGGTTCGTTCACGCTGACTCATTTTTTACCCTCCTTTACCTGGACGTTTTTTTTGCCTGGTTTAAGATTGTTGAAGAAGTTCCTGAGCGTCGGATTGTTGGTGGCCAGCATGACAAGAATCAGGACGATGGCGTAAACCAGCATGCGGTAATCCGAGAAGGCACGCAGGAGCTCGGGCAGGACGGTCAACAGGGCTGCAGCAATAATGGAGCCGCGGATGTTGCCGATACCGCCAAGCACGACAAATACGAGAACCAGAATGGATGTATCAAACTTGAATTTGGATGCGGTGATGGTCGAGAAGTTGAGACCATACAGGGCGCCGGCCATACCGGCCAGGACGGCGGAGGTGACGAACGCCATCATCTTGTATTTGGTGACGTTGAGGCCGACGGACTCCGCTGCAATGCGGCTGTCGCGGATCGCCATAATGGCGCGTCCGGAACGGCTGTCAATCAGGTTCAGGACAACCAGCAGCGTAAACATGATAAGAACGAATCCGACTTCAAAGGTTGCCATCTTGGTGACGCCGGTTGCGCCTGCCGGGCCATTGATCAGCAGCTTGCCGGGGAGTTTGGGATTGACGAAACCGAAATGCAGTGCACTGCCTTCAATGGAGATGTAGATGCAGTTCATGACATTGCGGATGATCTCGCCAAAGGCCAGCGTAACAATGGCCAGGTAGTCACCGCGCAGGCGGAGGACCGGAATGCCGATGAGCACGCCGGCGATGCCGGCGAAGAGCCCGCCGGTGATAATGCCGGCGATCAGGCAGAACAGGGGATTATTGAGGCCCATACCGTTTTTCAGCCACATGGCCATGACGACGCCGGAGAAGGCGCCGACGGACATGAATCCGGCATGGCCCAGGGAAAGCTCACCGGAGATGCCGACGGTCAGATTCAGAGAAACGGCCATGACGATGTATACACAGATCGGGACCAGCTGTCCGCGCAGGGAGCGGGACATGGAACCGCTTGAGATCATGACCTGGCAGATAATGAAGGCAACAATGACGATGCCAAAGGTGATCAATTTGTCAATTGTCTTTTTGCTCATGTTGCACCTCAGACTTTCTCACGGACGTTCTTGCCGAACAGGCCGCTCGGACGGAACAGCAGAACAATGATAAGAACCGCAAAGACGAAAGCATCGCCCAGCTCAGTTGAGATGTAGGCCTTGCCGAGAATCTCAATGATACCGAGGAGAATGCCGCCGATCATGGCGCCGGGGATGGAACCAATGCCGCCGAAAACCGCTGCGGTAAATGCCTTGATGCCGGGCATGGAGCCGGTCGTGGGCATCAGAGTCGGATAGGCGGAGCAGAGCAGCACGCCGGCGATGGCAGCCAGTGCAGAACCGATGGCGAAGGTTACGCTGATGGTTGTGTTGACGTTGATGCCCATCAGCTCAGCCGCGCCCTTATCCTCGGAAACAGCGCGCATCGCTTTGCCCATCTTTGTCTTGCCTGTGAACAGCGTAAGAGAAATCATGATGATGATGTTCGCCAGGATGGTGACAATGGTTTCACCTGTGATCAGCAGGCGCCCGTTCAGAAGGGAAATGTTCGCGATATTGACAACAGAGGGGAAGGACTTCGGGTTGGCGCCCCAGATAAGCAGTGCCGAGTTCTGCAGCAGGTAGCTCATGCCGATGGCCGTGATCAATACGGCCAGGGATGGCGCCTGACGGAGCGGCTTGTAGGCAAGTCCCTCAATGGTAATGCCCAGCACAGTGCATACGGCCATTGCGAAAACAACGGACAGCCAGGGAGGCAGATTCAGGTACTGGACGGCACAGAATGAGACATAGGCGCCGACCATGATGACATCGCCGTGTGCAAAGTTCAGCATTTTGGCAATGCCATAAACCATTGTGTATCCCAGGGCGATAATGGCGTATACGCTTCCGAGACTGATACCGTTAATGAGGTAGGAAAGAAACAGCGTCATTTTTTCACCTTCTAAATCCAGTTTGGTTTACGGCGGGAATACGCCGTATCCGGTGTACTCCCGCCGTAAACCACTTGTAAAACAAAACCATGGCCTCGGGCGCGCCGAGGCCATGAAACCGATTTATGTCGATTTACTTGTCAGCACCAACATAAACGCCATCCTTGATGATGACAGCGGTCGGGGTCTTGGTGACAGCACCGCTTGCATCCCAGGACATGGTTCCGGTCAGGCCGGTGATCTCGAGGGTCTGGAAAGCTTCGATCAGCTTGTCGCAGGCTTCCTCAGCCTTGGTGTCGGCAGTGATGCCGGCATTAGTGGCGGCGGTGTAAAGCGCATAGATTGTGTCATAGGCGTCAGCCGCGAACTGGCTGGGAACGCTGCCATACTGCTCAGTGTAGGCCTTGACGAAATTCACGGTCAGGTCGTCCGTTGCATCAGCAGAGAACGGGGTGAGGAGCATAACGCCCTCGGCCAGGGAGGTGTCGAATCCTTCGATGGAGAGGATGCCGTCCATGCCGTCAACGCCGAAGAAGATGGGCGCATAGTCCATGTTCTTGGCCTGCTGGAGGATCATGGAAGCCGGGGTGTAATAGATGGGCAGGAAGACGAGCTCAGCGCCGGCTTCCTTGGCACCGGTCACCTGGACGGAGAAGTCGGTGGTGTCATCGGTGAAGGTTCCGGTGTAAACAAGATCAAGGCCCTTTACGCCAGCCTCAGACTCGAATGTCTGATAGATGCCGGTGGAATAAGCGTCAGCGTTGTTGTAGATAACAGCAACCTTGGATGCAAGGCCATGGCCGGAGATGTAGTCAGCGGAAGCAGCGCCCTGTGCAGGATCGGTGAAGCATACCTGATAGACGTTGTCCTTATCGGCGGTAACGTCGACGGAGCTGGCAGACGGGGTCAGCATGAAGACGCGGTCTTCAAAAGCCTGAGCGCCAACGGCGATGCAGGGGCTGGTGGTAACGGTGCCAGCCATCATCTGAGCACCCCAGTCAAGGACGTCGTTGTAAGCATTGATGGCCTTCTCGGGATCATGCTCGTCGTCCTGGAAGTTGAGCTCAATAACGGTCTCGCCAGC
>JAFSZW010000007.1 GCA_017458865.1 Clostridia bacterium | reverse complement strand
TTCATCTACCTCCTGATCACAGTTTAATCTCGATTTCAACGCCAGCCGGCAGATCGAGCTTTTCCATCGCATCAAATGTGGCACGGGTCGGATTCTGAACGTCGATCAGACGCTTGTGGGTGCGCTGTTCGAACTGCTCGCGGGAATCCTTATACTTGTGCGGCGCACGAAGGATGGTGATGATTTCCTTTTCCGTCGGAAGCGGAATCGGGCCGGAGACCTTGGAGCCGGTGCGGCGGGCGGTCTCAACAATACGCTCAGCAGCCTGATCTACGAGGCTGTGCTCATACGCCCAGAGCTTGATACGGATTTTTTTATTGGCCATTTCTTTTCCTCCTTATTCGTACTCAAGTACGACTTGCTTGGCTTTTGCCCTGCATGACGGAATCTTGAGCCGTCGTCCGATTAGCGGACATGGTCCATAACAGTTCCCTCACCGGCCAGTGAGCAATCTGTTACTTCATCCCTTTGCAGACATCTCGCGCATTATATTCGATTTTAATTCCAATTGCAACCCCTTTTTTCAGATTTTTAAAAATTTTTTTAAGACTTTTTTCGGCCGAACCTGGCTTTCTTTTCCTTTATTTTCAGGCAGTTTCTTCGATAACCCTGTTTTATCCTTATCCACGCATCCTGGCGTTTCTTTTCTGAACCTCATTTCCACGTTGCCGCGCGTTTCCTGATTTCAGTGTGTCCGGCAGCCCCTGTGAGGGCTTATGAAAACGTAATGGCCATCCCTCACGGTCCTCTCGAAGTGTAGCCGACCCGCGGTGTGTCGTGCCCGTCCTTTCAGCCTGCCTTCTCAGTTCTCATGAACATGGCTCATCGCGGTCCTGCATTCTCGTGCGGGCAAAGCCACACACGGCAATGTCCCAAAAGCAGGAAAACGGCCCTCACGGACCGTTTTCTTCATTATAATATATCACTCAATACCGAATGCCTTCTTAACCTCAGACTCGTTAAGCGTGAGGCCCAGCTGCTTCGCCTCGGCCATATAGCGGTCATACAGCGTTTCCGGCCGCTGAGGTGCACCGCAGTAAACACAGGGTGTAAGCTTTTTGTATGTATCCGTCATCAGGTCACCATAGGTCAGGTCGCCGGTCAGCGGCAGGAACTTGGCTTTGACACCCGAACAGTTCGGATCCAGGTGGTAATTGGAGCCGCCATTGGGATTTCGATACAGCTGCAGATCGGCTGCCGGCAGCTCCGGATCGTACATCTTCCGTCCCTGATCGTCCCAGACAAACACCTTTGTGTTCATCTCAAGGTTATTCCACAGCCACTGCATGTTCTGTCCCTGGGCATTCTGTCTGCGCTGGATACGAATGCATCCATGGCTGGCCTTCTTGCCGAGTTCCGGCTCAAACTCGTTATAGATTCTTGTCGTCCCGTCCGCACCGAACCGGTACGGCACCTCATGGAGCAGTGTCCCGCCGTTGATGCGAATGGCATACAGGGCACGCATCGTGCCGCTCACAAATTCACCAACACGGCTGACCGTGAGGAACTCGCCTGCCGGGCTCTCGTTGTACGGCTGCTTGTCGTTGTTGAGACCGGTGGAAACATCCAGATCACCGATGATGCGGCCAGCCTCAAAGATGTACAGTTTCTGTCGGAGCTTATCAATGAGCAGTGCATATTTCCTGGATGGCTTCTTTGTCATCAACAGGCTGGACTTGACATATCCCTTAATGCGCTTATTGTCGATGGACATCATGTAGCTGTCCTTGGTCTTTGTGCCGTCATTTGAGTAGGCCTCAATCAGCACATACCCATCCCCGTCCGTATCCTGTTCAAGGATATTGACGCCCTGACTCTGTCCATGCAGCTCGCCTGCCGTGTTCTGTTCATACGGCGTCCGGTTGATGCCCGGCTGGTTGGTTGGATATACATGATCCGTCTGGTCTACATTGAGCACCGTAATCGGCTGCATCATCAGATCCCAGATGGCCTGCTGATGCGCCGGGTTAGTGAGATCATACGCATCCGGATCCATATCCCAGAAACTGGTTGCGACCGGCACCGCATTCGGATCCGCCGGTTCACCCGCATCCAGAACTGCCGTATCCGGCGCGACCGGCTCAGTAATCGTCGCTGCCTCAGCGCTTGCATCATCCGCCAGCGCCAGCATCTCGTCCCAGGAAAGCACTTCCTCCGCACCATCCAGCTGCGTCAGGTCCAGCACTTCCCGCTGCGCATCCTCGGCGCCAATCTCAAGCATCTGCGAAACCGGCTCGCTTTCCTCGCCCCAGAAGTTCCGCACGCGCAGGATCAGATCATATGTGCCGGCAGTGGGCACCGTATTGTCGGCCAGGACACCGTCCCAGGTGATCCGGGTCTGCCCTGCCTCGACCTGAACCGCGCCCAGATTGATGCCAGATCCGTCCGCATGGCTGCGCATCTGCATCGCCAGCGTTCCACCCTCACTTGATTCCACGCTGATCTGCCAGCGGGCATTGGCGCTTTGTGAAAGGGTCATATTTGACAATATGGGCTGCGCATATCCTGTGCAGCCCATCATAAGAATAATCAGAAAGATCAGTAATAACCAAGTACGTTTCATTGAGTCCTCGATAATGGAATTTCAGGAATTTCTACCTATTTATATTCAGTTTATTTGAACGGCTCTGAAACACATCCGGCATCAAGTGCACATTCTGCCGGGAAACACAGGCGTAGCCTGACTTTTCCCGGCATCCGGACAGAATCAGCCCGGCAGGTCCAGAATCTCGCCCGGTGCAGCTGTTGTATCCACCGTCACCTCATTGACCGGCGACATGCTGAACAGCAGTTCCTGCGTCTTGGAACCGGCAATGCCGTCCACATCCAGACCGTTCTGTGTCTGGAAGTTCCGGACAGCCGTCATCGTGCCCGTACCGTAAATGCCGTCTGCCGCTGAGGTCAGAAGGCCAAGCTGGGCCAGTGCCTGCTGCAGGAGCACCACGTCCGCACCCGTATCGCCCTTCTTGAGCGTGGTGTAGGTTCTGGCAACCGGTTCCGCTGTCGGTTCAGGCGTCGGCGTTACCGCGATATCCGGCACCGGGGTCATGACAAGCGGCGTTGCTGTCGGCTCCTGGCCGTAGAAGATGAGATTGCTCGTCTCCATCGTCGCCTGAGGCACAGGTGTCGTATTGCTTGTCGACGGTCCACCGAGGAATACGCCGCCGGTGAACATGGAGCGCACAATCAGCACCATAATCACCGCCAGAATGAGGATGAGGCCGATTGCGATAATCATCGGCGCCATGTTCTTCTTCTTTCTGCGCTTCTTCTGACTCCTGGGTTTAACCGTTGCAGCCTGGACATTCTCCGGCGTTGACCGGCTGCCCGTGGACGCGGATGATCCGGAGCTGCCCCGGTTTGCACCCGTCAGGCTGGAAAAACAAAGCGGGCAGATATTCGAGCCGTCCGGAATCTCATTATGACAATGGGGACACTTCATTGCTTTTTCCTCCTCTGAAAACCTCTGTGCCTGCCGCATCACGGCCGGACACAATCCGGTATTCAAGTTTCAGTATTATACAGCACCAGTATCAATAATGCAAATCATGACTCAGGTGGCGTTTCTGAGAGCATCCAGTAGGTCCGGATCGTACACAGCGCAGCAGTCAGGGCAAGGCGAAGCGTAAACTCTTCCCGCGAATCGCCCTTCCAGGTCATCTCAACCGTACCGGTCGTCAGCGCATTCTCAAGCTCCTCAAGCCGCATCCGGAACAGTTCATATCCCTCATGGACTCCCTTCTCGCAAAGGCGCTTCAGCATCCGATCAATGCTGTCCATGTTCAGCACCTGCTTGAGCACATAGACCATGAGAATCATCGCGAGATGTTCCCGGTCATACTTCTTTCCGGTCGGACGCGGCAGCAGCCCCGCCTTCACATAGTTGTTGATCATCGGCTTGGTCAGCTCGCCTTTCGGCAGCTTTACCAGGAAGACCCGGTCCATGAGTGTCATGATCTGGTCCATATAGAGCCCGATGTCCGGCAGCATCTCCCATTCCGGCAAACGAATGGTCATCTCGCTCATCTCTCCCTGCTTTCATTGGCAGTCTCTGCCCGGAAACCTTATTTCTCCGAAATAATCCGCTTGAGGTTCGAAATCGTTTCCTTCATATCCGATTCCTGCTCAAGCATCTTTGTGACCTTGTCATAGGAATTGAGGATCGTGGAGTGATCACGCCCGAATTCATCTCCGATGCGCGGCAGGCTCATGCTGGTCATCTCACGCGTTAAATAGACGGCCACATGTCTGGCCCGTGCGATCTCCTTTTTCCGGGATTCGCCCCGGATGAGATCCGGATCAAGCTTGTAATAGTCAGCAACGCTGTTGATGATCATCTCCGCGTTGATGCGCTTGGGATCCCGGACAATGGAAATGTCCTTGAGCGCGCTGGTTACAACGCTTTCGTCGATGGAGCACTGGTTCAGCTTGGCATAGGCGCTGACGCGGATCAGGGAACCCTCAAGCTCACGGATGTTGCTGTCAATCCGGTCCGCAATCATCTCAAGGATTGAATCATCCACCAGAATCCCGTCCAGATCCGCCTTTTTCCGCAGAATCGCTACGCGCGTATCAAAATCCGGTTTCTGGATATCTGCAATGAGGCCCCATTCAAACCGGGAGCGCAGCCGTTCCTCAAGCCGGTTGATCTCCCTGGGCGGCTTGTCTGAGGAAATGATGATCTGTTTGCCTGCATTGTGCAGCGCATTGAACGTATGGAAGAACTCTTCCTGCGTAGAATCACGCCCGGCGATGAACTGGATATCGTCAATCATCAGCACATCGACATTGCGAAACCTGTTGCGGAACTCCACCGTCTTGTTGTTCTTGATTGAGGCCACCAGTTCATTGGTGAACGCCTCACTCTGCAGATACAGCATCCGCATGTTCGGCGAGTTGTCCTGAATGAAATGACCTATGGCATACATGAGATGGGTCTTTCCAAGCCCGACCCCGCCGTAAAGGAACAGCGGGTTGTACGCCATCCCCGGCTGCTCCGCAACTGCAAGTGCGGCGGCATGGGCAAAGCGGTTTGAGGAACCCACAACGAAATTGGCAAACGTCGCGCGCGGATTGAAGAAGTTATCATGCTGCTCAGCCGGCTTTGAATCCTGCGACTGCTGCCATTCAATGCGCTCCTTGACACTCATCAGCCGGACATGTATCTTCCGGCCGGCCGCCTGCGACACCGCCTGCTCAATCTGAGCCAGGTAACGGGGACGGACGGTTGATTCGACAAACTCGCTGATGACCTCAATGGCCATTTCGTCTTCTTCTATATAGACTGGTTTCAGCGGCTGATCTATCCATGTTTCGTAAGAAACCGAAGGTAAATTCTCTTTCAGTATGGCTTTGGTTTTGTCCCACAAAGCGACATGATCGTCCATTGGCGCGTATCCTTTTCTATCTGCCGGAGTTCTCCACATTTTGACCCGTTCCTGTGGAAAAGTGGATCCCTGTGGAAAACTCGGATTTTTCTCTAGTTTATCAAAAAAGCCCTTGAAATACAAGGGCTTGACATACCTCTAAGGCCACGCACTCAGCACCGGTTTTCCACAGTTTTTCTTCACCCAAAACCAGTTTTCCACAACATACTGTGGTCCAGCCTCCGGCTCACCCACAATTTTCAGGTTCCGCCGCTTCGATTTTCTTCATTTTGAAGCCAAAATTTTTTCTGAATCTTATCGCCAGTTCCGGGGTCTCCGCCGTTTACAGGAATCCGCCGTCCACCCCGATCACCTGGCCGGTCACAAAAGCAGCTTCCTCCCCCAGCAGATATGCGCACAGGCCAGCAACATCCTCCGGTCTGCCCAGCCGTCCAAGCGCCGCTGTCTCCGCCAGCTCAACCCTGTCCGCTTCGCTGTATCCGGCCATCATGGGGGTATCTATCACGCCGGGCGTCACACAGTTTACCCGGACACCGGACGGACCGACCTCCTTTGCCAGCGCCCGTCCAAGACCGATCAGGCCGGCCTTGCTGGCAGAATAAGCCGCCTCACAGGAAGCGCCTGCCTGTCCCCACATACTGGACACAAGCACGATGCTCCCGCTCTGCTGCCTGATCATCCCGGGCAGGAATGCGCGGCACAGATAGAACGCGCTCGACAGATTGATATCCATGACTCTGTGCCAGTCCTCATCACGCATCTCCGTCAGCAGACCCGTATACGCGATGCCGGCACAGTGCACCATGCCGTAAAGTCCATGATAAAGGGACAGGATCTCCTCCGCCATCCGGCTGACCTGGCTGCTCTGGCTCAGGTCCGCCTGATACGGGTGCACGTCCATGCCTTCCCGACACAGCTCAAGGCAGCATTTCTCTGCCCTGTCAATGCCGCGGTTGGCATGCGCCAGCACGGTATAATCCGCCTGGGCCAGCCGTCTCACGCAGGCCTCCCCGATCCCACCGGATGCCCCGGTCACCAAAACCACTTTCCTGCTCATCTGTCATTTTCCTCCATCACCCTGACTCAACCCAGGGCCCCGTTCACTCATTCCTGCTGAATCTCCCCAGTTGCCGAGCCGCTCATGCCTTGCATGCTGTCCTGCAGAGCAGCGCCGCCTCTGAGATGCCGCAGCCTGTCCGATCTTGACAAAACCGGGCTTGCGCTTTAGCATAGACCACGAGGTGATACTATGGCACTGCAGATCTTTTGCGGCAAAGGCTTTGACACTCAGAAGGCTGAGCGTTTCTTCAAAGAACGCCGCATCCCCTATCAGAAAATCGACACCCTGAAATACGGCATCAGCCGGCGCGAACTTGAAAGCGTCATCAGGGCCGTCGGTCTTAAGAACATGTGCGACCAGGACAGCAAAGCCTACAAGGAAAGCGTCATCGCCTATACCCAGAATCAGGATACCATCCTGGAGGGCCTCATGGAGCATCCGGCGCTCATGCGCCTGCCCATTGTCCGCGCCGGCAAAAATGCAACCGTCGGCTATGCGCCGGATGTCTGGGAAACCTGGATCAAAGACAAACTCATCTGAACACAAAGCAAGCAGCCCCTCATCGGGCTGCTTGCTTTGCATTCCGGGCAGCCAAAGGCAGCCGGAACGCCCGCCATGTGCGTAAACAGATATTGTCTGATGGACTACTGCTGCGGCTTCTCAGTCGCTTCCGCGTCCGTTGCCACACCTGTATCCCAGGTCTGCTGAGACTCTGTCTCCTCTACCTCTGTATTGAATCCCGCCTGCGAGATCAGATAGCTGCTGTTCTCGACCTCAAGCTGAAACAGAATCCGTCCCAGATACCGGTCATCGTCTGTCGCATACACGCCAATCTGCATCACCGGCGCCACTGTGTCCGCAACCGGTACAGGACAGGCCCAGAAAATCGTTTCCCCCTCAACAGACAGACTGAGTCCAGCGCTCGCGTAGCTGCCGGCAATTGCATCCCAGCGGTAAAACACACCATCCGTCACGGAAAGCTCGAATCGGACTTCTATGGGTCCGCCATCCGGATCATTCATACTGAACTGCAGCATAAGTCCATCTGATAAGCTGTCCATGGGGCTGTACTTTTTCATTGTCTGAAGGACAACCGTGCCCAAATCGAGCTCCGCCTCAAGCGTACAGACCTGGTCCTCCTCCTGAATATACGAAAGGACACCCGGATAAAATGCCGTCAGGATGGATCCATAGCCGCCATTGCTCAGATAATCACCCAGTTGGGACTGAATCCATGCCTCTTTCTCATCCGCCTGAAGCAATCCCCGCTCAACGAGCAGATTGCTGAGATCCCAGAGAAACTGTGTATAGCTTGGCTGGAGGCGCATGAGGTCATCCACATTGAGCAGCGGGTCTCCCTCAGCCGCCAGTGCGCCAGATGACAGGCAGAGAATAAGAACCAGCAATCCAATAAACCGTTTCATGCTGCCTGACCTCTTTCCGTTCGCATATTGTTCGTCTGACTCATAAGGGGACAGGCCATCAGTTCACAAAGTAGATAATGTCACTGACATTCCGTTCACGCGAACCGCTGGACTTGTTGACCCGCTCACCGTTCAGGATCATCGTGGCACTCCCGCCGCCGTCCATGTTGTACGCAACCTGCGCGCCGCGCTCCTTGAACACCTCCTGCAGCTCCTGCAGCGTCATGCCCAGATCGCTCCAGTGATTCGCCTTCCGGCGTCCATCCGCCACGATGACGATATAGTGATTGTTGTCGACCCAGCCGATGGCTGTCCGGGGCTCCCGGATGCTGTCTTTCGTGCTGATCTTGTACTTCGTCGGCAGCTCCACAATCTCGCCGTTATTGACCAGAATGGGACCAAAGTTGAAGCACTGGACCACGCCCTCATTCAGGTGATTCTGGCCATCTCCCTCTTTATAGCTCCCCTTGGGAAGCACCCGGAAACTGCCGTCCTGCATGACCTCCAGCATCTCATAGTTGGTTGACTTGTCCCTGTACAGAATGCCATTGCGGATAACCAGGCCATACTTGTAGAAACCGTCTTTTTCCGAGTTGTAATAGTCACCGTTGACGGCCAGCACTGCACCATGCCGCGCGGCAATCACGCTGGTTGCCTCAGATGTCTGGCTGGGTTTCTGGTTGTACTCCTCACCGCCAAAGGCTGTCTGCAGCTGATCCGGCCTTGTCGTATAAACATCCGCAATAAAAAAGCGGAGATTCGTGTTCTTATAATGGTAGCACCACTGTTCAATCGTAATTTTGAGGGTATCCGTCTCGTAATTCTTCGTTTCTTCCAACGTCTTTGACGAGGGCGTCGCCGCCGCATATGCAGGAGAGAAACTTCCCATTGCTACTGTCATCACCGTGAACAGCAGAACAAAACAGACAAAACTCGGATTCAAAAAACGTTTCATGGAATTATTCCTTTCTGAGCATGATCCCGCAGCCTGCCAGGCAGCCGTTCCCGGCCGCCTGAGACTGCATATCAGACCCGTTCACAGCACGGGATTGGCCATAAACATGATAATGTCACTCACTGAGCGCTGCTTGCCGCCGGAGGGCATATTGACTACATTTCCTAGGAAATAAAGCGTTGTGGAACCGCCGCCGTCCAGATTGAACGCAAACTGCACGCCCTCATCCAGGAACAGCTGCTGCAGTTTGGGAACGGAACACCCTGTGGAATAGCCATCACGCCGGCCATCCACGACAATAACTATATAGTGCAGCGGTCCAACCTGCCCGATCGCCGTCCGGGGTTCCAGATATCCATCATGACAGTTCACATAGAATGAATTCGGCAGTTTGGTCGCCTGTCCGTCCTGAACCAGCACCGGACCGAATTCAAATGTCTGCCAGGTATTGGCCCGCGCGAGCTGGTCTGCCACCAGGCCCTGCTTTCCCGAACGGTCCGTCTGCACACTCATATTCCCGTTTTCATCCACAATGAGCAGATGGTGTTTGGTGATATTCTGTTTCCTCAGCAGTTCCCCGTTTCGGATGATGACGCCGTTATGATGGTACCGGCAGAAATCTGCGTTGATCGCCAGCACGGGACTATACCGATCTGCAATGTCGCTGACCGCCTCATAAATGCCGCTCTTGAAATCATCTCCGGCAAACGCAGTCCGCAGCTGGCTGACATCGCTTACCCTGATATTGCAGACGTAATAGGTCAGTCCATCTTTCTGTTTCTGTTCAATATCTACCGACAGCCTGTCCGTATGATACGACAGTTCCCCAGGTTCATAATGCTTGAGCGAAGAACCGCCGGAATCGGATGAATTGACCATCGCTTTCTGTTCCGCCTGAACCTGCGTTTCAATCCTGTTTTCTATCTCGCTCTGCTGCGCTTCCGCGTTGAAATTTACGATCTGATACAGCTCACTCTCCGGTTCAGGTGTATTCCCCGGCAAAGCCTGAATGATCTGTTCATTCTGCGTCTGAGCCCACTGCGTAAACCGTTCCTGCGCAGAAGGCACCTCCTTGATCGGGGCGCTAGCATTGCAGAAAATGAGAATCAGGAAAACACAGAACACGGCACCAACGCCGCGTATCTCAGTTGAAAAGCCCCTGACAGCCGGCAGATCAAAATGCCGCCGTCGGAATCGTTTATTGTGATTCAGATTTCCTTCATCTTTAGCCGGCAGATCATACCGCCTGAATGGTGTTCGTTTAAACCGACCTACCGGTTTCATCGACGCTTTTTCTCCCTTTTTCGCGTGAGTTGAGGAGTATTATACGCCGCTCCACAAAACCTGTCAAACAAACTCAGATGCGGCCAGCTTTATCACGTACATCGTGCTTAGGGCGGAATCCGGCGTTTTTTGCAAAAGGCTATTGAACAATCCCGCAGTCAAATGTAGAATACACGAAATCGATTCTACACCCGTTCTCATCGTTCCCGGACCGGTCTGACCTGAGCGCTGCTCATCAGCAAATCCATCATCCG
>JAFSZW010000006.1 GCA_017458865.1 Clostridia bacterium | reverse complement strand
TGCGCTCTTCATGCCAAGGCCGACCGAAATCAGCGCCACAACGACATCCAGCGGAATTCTGTACTCGCCGTTTTCTGCCAGCGCCGCAACCGCCTCATGGATCGGCGTCATGAGCAGGTGTCCCGTAATGGAATACAGGATGACAATGCCCAGCAGGAACAGGCTTGAACCCATCAGGTTCATAATCATGTAGCGGGCACCCGCCACAAGGCTCCGCCCTGTCTGGCGGGACATGATCAGGCCCGCTGCAGACAGCGTGCTGATCTCTATAAACACATACGCCGTAAAGATGTCATTTGTGTAGACAAGCGCCAGCAGGGCCAGCATGCTGAGGTCAATCATGACGCAGAACAGGTTGTACTTGCTGGGCTCAACCTGCTCGGTGCTCCGCCGGTATCCGCCAATAAACGAGAGCAGGATGACCAGGAGCAGCACCGTCATGGTCACGGTTTCAAAGATGCCCGCCCGGATCTCATTGCCCCAGGGCGCTGGAAAATGGCCCATATAGTACACATAACTGTCGCCCGTCCGCAGCACATCCAGCATGGTCAGACTGTTCAGCGTAAGATTCACAAGGATCATCAGCAGCGTCAGAACAGATGCGCTCCGTCGCCTGAGTACGCTGGTAATGACGGCGCAGATGAGCGTCAGCAGGATGCTGAACGCGGGAAAGTTCCGGATCAGTGTCATCACACTTCCTCCTTTCCCGCCAGCGCCACAATCCTGTCCAGATCAAGCGTATGATATCTGTGATACAGGCGGATGGAAAGGGCCATCATGAGCGCGGATACGCTGACGGCAACCACAATGCCCGTCAGCACCAGGCCTGCGGGAATCGGGTTGATGTACGCGTCCATGTTCGCAGCGCCCTCTGCGATAATCGGCGCCTTGCGCCCCGCAACATAGCCCTGGGAGGCCAGGAACAGGAAGATGGACGAGTCCATGATATCCATGCCGATGATTTTCTTAATCAGATTGCGGTTAAACAGAAGGGTCGACAGCCCGATGCAGAAGAGAATGACTGCTGCCGTCTCTTCATAATTCGTCATTAATCTGGACAACATCAGACTTCTCCTTTCCGGAACACCGCATAAAGGACATACACTGTGCAGGCCACGATAAACCCTACACAGATATTGAGCAGGAGAATCAGGCCGGCCGAGAGAATGGCGCCGGGCGTGCCCAGCGGAATGCCGCTCTCAAGGCCATTGGCACCCGTATAAAACGAGTACGTCTTGGTAACCGCATAGGTCAGAAGTGCCGCCACAACGGTCCTCTGATACGTCTTATAGGTAAAGAACCTGCGGATATCCGCAAAACCGAACGCCGTCACATGCAGCACCAGGCCCGCACCGATCACGGCGCCGCCCGAAAATCCGCCGCCGGGTGACAGGTGTCCGTTCAGTACAATGTAGATGCCGAGGAGCACGGCAATCGGGGAAAGCACCTTTGCCGTATGCTGCAGAATCGCATCATGCTTGGGTTCATAGAAGGTATCCGTGCGCATCTTCTGCATGGATGCGGCAAGCGTGCTGTACTGCTCGCTCCCGGCATCCAGCCGCAGGAGCAGCAGGACGACTATGACTGCCGCAAACAGCACCGTTGACTCACCAAGCGTATCAAATGCGCGGTAATCCAGGATCATGCCGGTAACAATATTGACCGCACCTGTCTCCTCAAGGCCCCGCTCGATATACCGCTCAGGCACCTCATTGAGCGTCGGATCAATATTCCCGCCAAATCCCGGGAGCGTCGTCACCGTATACAGAAGGAGCACAATCATCATGAGGCAGACCGCGACGCACAGAAATCTGTACAGGAACCTGCCGGCACCGGGAACTTTCTGTTCATTGAGTGCCTCAAGGCGCCTGGCAACTGCCTCTTCCTCTCGCGCATTCTCCTCGCGCTGACGGCGCTTCCATTCCGCCTCAGCGAGGTCACCCTCCACCGGCTCACGCGTCTGCGCCTCAATCATCTGGCGCTCAAGTGTATCCGTGTCCTGGTTCAGCCAGGCACTGAAGCGTTTCCCGAATGATTCACTCACGCCTCAGCACCCCCATCCTCTGCCTTTTGCGCCGCTTTCTTCGCTTCGTTTCTGGCATCTATCGCATGGATCTTCTTGAGCGTCAGGAAATACAGAAGGCTGGTAATGCCCGTCCCGACCGCCGCCTCCGTAATCGCCAGATCCGGCGACTCCAGTGTGATCCAGATAATGCACATAACCATGGAGAAGCACGTATAGATGATGACGCTGGTCAGAAGGTCCCGCGTCACCGAGACGGCAATCGCGCACCCGATCAGAAAGAGCAGCAATATCTCGGTCACACCAATCATTCCTGTTCCTCCTCTCCGCTTTGCTCATCCATTGGCAGTTCCGCATCTGCAGCGGGATCGGCACTCTCCGTGTCCGTTTCAGGCAGTGCCTCTGTCCAGTTGTCCTCCGCATCTGCTTCCCCGGCCTGCAGAGTCTCAGTACCTGTCCCAGTTGCCTCTGCATCTTCTGCAGACATCCGGGGGTCTTCGCCAGGCAGTGTCTCGGCCGGATCATCGTTAAGAGATGCATCCTCTGCCGGCAGCGGCTCATCCGTTCCAAAGATCACATCGCCCGCATCCGTCTCCGGCCTGTCGAGCAGATGCACCTGCATTTTGCTGCCCCGATCTTCATTGGTTTCCACTTCGAGCCGGCAAAGCAGATGGCTTGCAACCGGCGCGCTGATCCAGAAGAAGAAAATCACAAGCAGCAGCTTCACCGCAGACCAGATGTCCGGTGCCAGAACCGCCAGACCCAGCATACAGAGGCTGATTCCAAGCGTGTCGTTAATTGCCGCCGAGTGCATTCTGTTTGCGGCATACCGGAATTTGAAAACGCCAATGACGCCGACAATGCATGTCAACAGGCCGGCAGCCATCAAAATGGCGCCAAGTACAAATCGCAGGAACTGCATCATTGTCCCTCCCGTCCGTCAAACACGGTCTGCATCTCCTCCTGATGCCTTTCCACGTGTTTGCGTTCCCTGTAAATACCGGTATACACCTTACAAAGAACAATAACCGCAAGAAAGCTCAGAATCGCATAAACAAGCGCGACATCTGCCAGATATGCCTCGCCCAGGTAAACCGTAAATACACCAACCATGATAATGGTCAGCGTGCTGACCATATTGACCGACATGATGCGGTCTGAAATTCTGGGACCGATGATGCACCTGATCAGGCACAGAACAGCCAGGATGGTCAGAACAGCCAGAGAACCAACGAAGAATACCTGGTATGCTTTATCAATACTCACCGTCTTCCTCCTGTTCCACATTCACGTTCTGTTCATCTGTCTGTGCTGCCGTTTCCGGCATGTTTTCATCCATCAGACTGCCATCATCTGCGGAATCCACAAATTGCAGATCCTCTGTATCTGAACCGTCTCTCACCTGCTCATCCTCAGCATCTGCCAGATTATCTTTTGCCTCAGTGTCATGAGAATCGCTGTCCGTCAGATCATCCGCCTCTGTAATCCCGTTGTCACCGGTCCCTGCTGTGTCCTGCACATCTGCATTCAAGGCTTCGCCCGGGAGCTGCTCATCCGGCTGGTCCTGCATCCCTGCCTTTGCTTCCATTTTCAGGAGCGCCCTCAGGAAACAGCTGTCCTCAAGCCCTTCCCGCTGGGTTGTATCAAGGCAGTGTACCGTAAATACATCATCCTGAAGATCACAGGTTATAGTGCCAGGCGTCAGCGTGATTGAATCCGCCAGTGCTACCCGATGCCCTTCGCTCTTTAGACCGGAATGGAACTGGACCAGGTGCGGTTCAGGTTCAAATCCCGGCGTTA
>JAFSZW010000089.1 GCA_017458865.1 Clostridia bacterium | reverse complement strand
GTGCCGACAGGAAACGCCGGTCATCCAATCGCCCGATATACTTTTTCGCCTGAGCTGTTTCCCTGATGCAGATATAAAAGCGGCCCGATTCTTCACTTTTAAGAATCGGGCCGTTTTGCTATTTCTGTTGTTTTCTGGCATAGGAAATGGTCTTGACGAGGGCATTCTGATACGGGATGCCGGCCAGCCAGAGCTTGTGCGCGTATCCGAGAATGACGGAAAACTGTGGTCCGGGCTTAAACCCGGCATTCATCAGGTCCTTTCCGGTAACCTCCCGCTCTTTCTGGATAACTTCCCGGTACCGTTTCAGCATGTCCCGCAGTTGCTGCTCAGTCGGCTCATATGCAGCCATATCTGCCATCTGGCCGATTCGGTCCGCCCTGGCAAGCAGGAGCAAATCCTCAGGAAGCACTGACTCATCCATCATTTTCATGTAGGACTTGGCTTTGGCGCTTTGCACCGGCAGAAGATTCGGCTTCATGTGAAGACGGACCATATTGAGCACATACTGCTCGGTCTGCTTGTCCATTTTGATCCGTTCAAGGAAGGCAAGCGCCAGCGGCACACCCTTCGTTTCGTGGCCAATGGAGTGGATCTTCCCGTTCTCATCCGTTGTTGTCGAAACCGGCTTTCCGCAGTCATGCAGCAGTGCCGAAAGCATAAATGGGAGCGGTTTCCCTGCCCCTGAGCGAAGGGATGCAGCACCGTTGAGGACCAGCATGGTATGCTGCCACGCATCCCCCTCTGGATGATATTTGGGTGACTGAGGAATACCAATCAACGCTTTCAGTTCCTTAAACCATATGTCAAGCTGGCCCATCTCCCGAAGGATTTCAAAAAAGATGGACGGCTTTTCGGCTTTCATCAGTGCCTTTACCATTTCCTCCTGAATCCGCTCGCCGGCCAGTGCTGAAAGGTCCATCCGGCTGCAGAGGTTCATCGTTTCCGGCGCAACCACAAAGTCAAACCGCGCTGCAAACTGCGCTGCTCTCAGAACGCGCAGCGCATCCTCCGCGAAGCTTTCCGGGTTCACGTGCCGGATGATCCCATTCCTGAGATCCGCCTGCCCGCCAAAGTGATCGATCACCTCACCCGTCAGGACATCCTGCATCATGGCATTGAAGGTAAAGTCACGCCGGATTGCCGCATTCATTGTGCCGCAGAACGGATCTATCTCACAGCGGAAATCCTTGTGCCGTTCTCCCGTCTTCCGCTCTTTCCGGGGCATGGCAATATCGATGTCATAGTGCCGCAGATTGTAAATGCCAAAGCTTGCCCCAAACATCTGCCGCTCACCCAGCGTATCCAGAATGCCCTCGAGCTGTGCCGGCGTAATGCCATGCACCTCGACGTCTATATCCTTGCTTGTCCGGCCAAGGAGATGATCTCTCACAAAACCGCCGACGTAATACGCGGTTCCGCCCATCTCCTTGACAGCGGTTGCCAGCCGCTCCGCCATCTTCAGATTTTTGCTGAATTCCATTGTTCACCTCCTGAAATGACCGGATGCGCTGCAATGCCGTCCAGGCTATGTGCCACAAGTCAACGTGTGTACCCCCGGACTGACCCAACCAGTCCGCTTTATCATGTATCCGGATCTTTGCTACTCGTTTTCAAACACCAGTGTTGTGCTCATGCCGTCCTGACCGCATATTGTGCCCGGAAAGATTTCCGTTGCATTTCCGATATATGCGTTCGGGTTTTCAATCATCTGCGAATAGTGTGCAAGCCACAGTTCTTTCACATCTGCTTTTGCCGCCGCTTCTGCCGCCTGGGCAAAATTCATATGCCCATGGTCTACGGCAAGCTGCGCCTGTTCATTTTCAGCATAGGTTGCCTCAGAAATCAGAAGATCCGCGCCATATGCCGCTGAAATCAGGGAATCGCAGAGTGCTGTATCCCCTGTAAATACGAACTTCAGGCCCTTTCTGGGGGCACCCAATACCTGCTCAGGCAGGATGGTTGTCTCGCCCACCTGCACGCATTGCCCTTTTTGCAGCAATCCCCACTGATTCATGGGGACGCCCAGGTCTTTTGCGTTTTGTGGCATGAACTTCCCAGCCCGGCTTAAGGTGAAACAATACCCCTGACTGGGCACCCTGTGTTCTGTCCGGAAAGCGCTCAGCTTTGCTCCAAACGGCCACCCCAGTTCCCGCAAGGCCAGTCCATCTGCCGGCATTTCCATCTGCACGATCTCAAAGGGCGTCCACCCGGTCAGTTTCATAATCGGCTCAAGCGCGTCCGCGAGGCCGGCCGGACCGGTAATGTACAGCTTTTCAGTCCGTCCGAGGCTGCTCATGGTCTGAAGGAGTCCCGGCAGACCGAAAATGTGATCCCCGTGATAATGTGTCAGCGCAATGATGTCTGTCTTCATGAGACTGACGCCTGCTTTTCTCGCCGCCGACTGTGTCCCCTCTCCGCAATCAAACAGGATCGCGTGTCCGCTGCAGGTCAGCAGCACCGATGTCAGCGCGCGTCCCGGGAGCGGCATGAGCGCGGATGTGCCGATCAGGGTAATGTTAATCATACAAACACTTCCATAAAAATGGGCTCATTGACAAACTGTATCATCCTCCGAAGTTGGGACACAATCTGTCAATGAGCCCGAATCAGAATCTCTTTCTCAACTCTGTCTGGAAATCAGAAAGCGCCAAGCGGCTGGGTCTCATTCCCCTCAGAATCCAACAGGCCATCCGCCTTCAGCATATCTGTAAGCACATCGATTTCGCTTTCCAGATCCACAAACCGGTATTCATCCAGCGTCTCTACCTGCTTCCTGAATGCCGTATCTACCTCACCAAGGGCATTTGTAATCCGGTTGCGGACCTCTTTTGCCTTTGGCGTGGAGGCATTGCGGTCAAGTTTCGCCCGGGCATTCAGCAGTTTCAGCGTCGTGGGCAGATAGTACCGCAGGAACGTTCTGAGCTGTGGCAGGAGTTCCTCTCGCTGCTGCAGAATCTCCAGAATCTGCCTGCAGCTGTTCTCAATCGAATCAATCTGCGCCGAAAGCGCAGGATCCGGAATCCGGTCATTTGCCCTGTGAATCATCTCAAGCGCAGTATGGCCGGCCGAGATGATTTCATTGACATCCGTGGAATCAAAGGACGGGATGTCAATCTCCTCATCAGGCTCTTCTGTTTTCCTGGAGAAACTGTACCCGCCGGTTCGCTCGGACCCATCGTCGTCCCTTACCGTGTAGTCATCACCGTAAACCGTGTGACTGTCAGCTGTACTCGCATGCGTGCCCGCACCAGCACCGCCCGACCTGGCAAAAGGTGAGCCCTCGTAATACTCCACCTCATCCTCGTCCCGATAGTCCTTTTCCGCCTTGTCCAGCGCATAGAACATGAGGTAGACGATAACCGGTCCAATGGGGCCGCCAATAAACAGGGAGCCCACATAATAAGCCCATCTGGGCAGAAGGCTCAGTGCTTTCTTTGCTCTCTTAATTCTGGACATTCTCTTCATTTCCCTCTGCTGCATCAGTTCTCAATCTGCCAACAACAGGAGTATACCACAAAAGCTCAGGAAATCATATCTCTTCCTGAAAAATGATCTGTCTTTTTTGTACAGGTCAGTTTTCCCGCAGGCATGTGACCCCTGCAGCCTCTGCCTCAAAGCCGTTATCTGCCAGGATAAACTACGTCCCTTGCCAAATCCTGGATGGACCGTACGGTTTCAGGCACATGTGTCCTTTCGCTCAGGAAGCAGAAAACGGTCGGCGGATCCGTAAACAGAATGCCAACATCATGCGTGATGCCATCATCCTCGCCGGTCTTGTGCGCACTGTCAACGTCCAGCTCGCTGTCATCATTGTGGGACAGATAGAACGGAATCTTCCCATTGAGCTGCTGCTCGGCAAGGATGCTCAGCATCTGCGCAGAGGCCTCAGGACTGACCAGGGTTCCGTTTGCAATCCGCGAAAGCAGGAGCGCCATATCATCTGCGCTCACGGTATTGATCACCCCGCGGGCTGCCGCCTCGGCATCAAACATCTTCCGGTTGAGGCGCGTATGCGTAAGGCCCTGCGCCTCGATCAGGCGGTTAACCGCATCAATGCCGACAATGTCAATCATCCGGTTTGTCGCCGTGTTATCTGAGACAATGATCATGAGAACCATCAGGTCCCGCACGGTCACCCGGAGTCCCGGATGCAGGCGCGTCAGTACGCCGCAGCCCGGCATCATTTCCTCCGCCGTCGTCTCAATCTCATCATCAAAGCGCAGTTTCCCGTCCTTTTCTGCCTGAAACGCAGCAGCCATGATCGGCAGCTTGATCACAGACGCCGCCTCAATCGGCACATCGCCGTTGAAGTGCAGCGCCTCCCCGTCACCGCAGAGGATCGTCACCCCAATTGTCCCGCTCAGTGCTCTGAGCTTTGACTCAATCGCTTCCCTGTTCAGCATCCCTGTCCTCCTCTTTTGCAGACACGCCCATTCCAGGCGCAGCTGTCCCGGCAACCTGCCGGCCAGTCGCATAGCGCTGTCTCCGGGGTCTCCATGCAGTCTTCCCGCAGGAGACAGAAATGTGCCTTCTCCGGGAAGAAGGCACAGAGCTGCATCACTTATGCGCTGATTTCAGTTCATTCTTGTTCTCGTACATCTTGTGGTCCGCGCGTTCAAATACCGTTGCCACAGATCCATCGTTATCGTACCTAGACATGCCGCAGGTGATGACGATTCCGCCGGTATGGGAGGCTTCCCAGTTGTGCCTGGCAACAGCTTCAATCAGCGCCTCAATATCGTCGTAGTCTTTCCCCTGCGCAATCACCGCAAATTCATCTCCGCCAACGCGGAAAACAGGGCTGTGCTTGAAGATTTCACAGATGATCTTGCAGGCATCCCTGAGATACTGGTCTCCCGCCTGATGCCCCTCCGTGTCATTGATCTTTTTGAGATCGTTCACATCGAAGATCACCACAGCAAACGGCTGCTGACTGTGCTCGGTGATCTGCCGGTCCATCCGCGTCTCAGTTTCCAGATAGGCATGCTTGTTCTTGACGCCGGTCATGGCATCAACGCTGACCTCAATCTCTGCTTTGGCAAGGCGCTTTTCGTACTCCTTTTCCTGCTTGACCTGTACATCGACATTATAGAGGCCAACGATGAGGCGAAGGCCCTCCTGCTCCTCAGCCAGGGTAGCCTTCATCAGGACATAGACAGGACTGTCTTCCATCATGAGCCGATACGTCAGAGTAAAGATGCCGTTTCGCTCTATTTTGGCCATGATATTCTCTTTGGTAAAGGCAGACAGGAAACGTTTGAGATCGTGCGGATAGTTGTAAAGGCTCGCAACTTCCCGAACCGTCTCGAAAAAGTCCTTTCCCTCCTTTGCCTGTGCAAAGTTCTCCACATAGTCATCTGTCGCACTGAACTCCCGGTAACTGTTTGTCTCAGGATCTACGACATAGACACAGATAACGTTGCCCGTAAGCGCGTGAAGACGGGCGTAAACAATCCGCTCTTCCTTTATCTGTTCCTCGGCTCGGCGCTGTCTCATGAGCTCATCTACGTCCGATATCGCAATGACGATATAGCGCTTATCATCTTCCATCCGGGAAACCTTCATCTGGACATAGAAAGGCACATCGCCCTTAAGTCTGCGATAGGTCAGCTCAAAAACCTTGTTCCCGTCGAGTGCCACCTCAAGGAACTGCCGGTTCATGGCCTGTACAAAGGCGGCCTGGTCTTCCTCGTGAACGAAGAGCTTCACATCCCGTTCGCATCCCTCAAAGAAGTCTGTCCCCAGCCTCGCCTCGTTGAGCACACCCCGCTCATCGTCGGTATGGAATTCGATGAATTCATCCGTGTCCATATTAACGTAATACAGTTCCGAGTATCCCCGGGCCAGTGCATGGGCAAGATGCGTGTAAATTCTCACTTTGTTCTGTGAGATTTCGTATGCTTCTTTCGCCTCGGCGTTCTCCTGGCGGATACGGAACTGCTCCGATACATCCTGGCTTACGCACTGCAGGCAAAGCTGCCCGTTTCCATCTACATATTTTACTCTGGTCGTCTGGAACTGATGCATAATGCCGTCTGCATCCCGCGCATATTCAAAGCAGACAAATGGTCTGTTCATTGAGAGCGCCCTGCGGTCATACTCATCAAAGTGTATTACACTCTCCGCGTCAAAAAGATCCGCAGCTGTCAGCCCCAGGACATCCGCCGGTGAAGCTTTATGGGCATACTCAGCAAAAGCCTGGTTGCAGGCGAGATAGACGCCTGTCAGGGCATTCTTGGAAAATGTCATTACAGAGATGCTTTCCATAATGGAAGCCATCGCCTGCTCTTTATCCAAGACTGATCCTGCATCCTCCATAAGTATTCCACCTGAAATGTAATGCGAATACTATACCAGAATCGTCAAGCGCAATCAAGTATAGATTTGCATTCGTCCTGCTCTGCCGAAATCCTGATTTCATGGCTGTATACTATGCATAACTGGCCACCCGCATGCCTGTCCCTGATGGACTCATCTGCGTCAGTCATTGCAAAGCAGTGATGTTTTGAGCCCACCGGAGCATTTCCCATGACCGTCCGTTTATAGCACCATCATCCCGACGAGCGGCAGCATGAACACCTCGGCAGCAACCAGCGGCACCATAGCAGCATAGAACGCTTTCATCTCTTCCATCCTGTAGTAGGCCACATACAGGATATTGCTGACAATGAATGCAGCAGCAAGTACCGCCATCAGGGCCGCAAACTGCCCATCTGATAGATACGCTGCACCATTCAGGACAACGATCGTCCACGCTTCCAGTACTGTCCATCCGACAATAAGCAGCAGCTCAGAGGTCACAACCCTTTGAAAGAGGCCGCGCGTAATCAGCAGCAGAGCCACATAAGCCGCAATGCCAATTGCCGGAATAAGCGCCGGATTGATTTTCGGCACACCCTCAATGGCACTGCCGCCCAGAACCGTCAGCGCAATCCCGCTCACACCAAACAGTGCAGTAAGTCCCAGCAGTACCACATTGAGTCCCCGCACCCTGTTTACAGATGTGCCAGGTCGAAATCCCCGGTACCACCAGACAAGATAGAAACCGAAACAAATGATCAGAAGTATCTGACCTGCCAGAACCCTGCGCATTTCTTTCCCTCCTCTACCGATTTGTTCCTCGTGCCATTCCCCGGTTCTGTCCCTCCAGATTCAACTGACCACAGGCGTATTCCAGGCCTTCTTTTATCTGAACTGCCGGGACATGTTTCACGCACCTGCCCGTTAACCCTGTTCTGCCAACGACAAGAACCGTACCCTACGAAGATTTCCAAGATCTTTAATCCTGCTTCTGAGCTTGTCTGAGTCTATCATGCCCTGGTCAGCATTGAAGGCCAGACCATGCCTAATTAATCGCCTCGCCCCAGGCCGTTTCAATCTCTCGTCTCACATAGCGCATTTGCTCACGTTCCCGATCACAACACAAAAGATTCCCCTCCTCATCCTGCTCTTCCAGCAGGCGGTCGAGAAATCCCTGTTCCTGCACAATCTCCCTGCTCTCCGGATACACCAGTTCAAATGCCATGCAGCAATGTGAGATACGTCCCTCGAATCGAGTTTTTCGGATGCCTCTTGGCACACAGCGATGCTCATAGACACAGCTCATCACGGCATCGCTCGCCGCGTCCGCTTCCTGAATCATGTTCATGCTTGATCCGATGCGCGCCTCAAAAGGAAGATCTATGATTACACGAAAGATATCCACTTTGTCTGCATCCCGGATAATGTCGCAGAAACACCTTGTCTGTTCATCCAGATGCTCGGGCAATGTGAGCTTGTTATGAAGCCTGATCGCCGTCTCCAGGAGAGCCCTCCATTCATCTGATAAACCTTCACTGAGGAAAGTATCGATCAGGTGCTCCCGAAACAGCAGATCCGCGCCAAATTCTGCATGGTCCACTGAAACAGCATCTATAAATGTCCCATATCTGCGGATCTGCTCAAAACGTCCTATATCGTGCAGCAGGCCCAGAAGCCAGGCAAACGACCGAAGATCTGCCTCCATGCCAAGGCTTTCCGCGATCCGCTCACAGTTCCCGGCGACCCGCATTGTATGCCACACCTTGTGGCTGACCATGCTGTTTTCCAGGTCATATTGAGACGTATATTCCCGAAATGCCGCCTGCGCCCGCTTTCTGTCAATCACACCCTGCCAGTCCTTTCATAATCATGCTGTCCACTCCGCTGGATGTCAGCGAGACGGACTTGTCCGTCCTGAATGCAAAACAGCAAGGAATCCATCCATACTCTGGAGAGTCCAAGCCATTCTCTTTTCCGTCCTGACGGCTCTGACATCCTGCTGATGGAACCCATCTCACATGACGGAACATCTGTTCCCATGCTTACATTTCAGGCACAACATCCCCGTCCAGTACTTCAAGCATACTGCTGTTCAGATATCCGGTCATCCCATTCACTTCGACACAATACCAGAGCTCACCGGATACCCATGTCTTTCCGATGACAGTCACCTCTGTTCCACGATTGAGAATGTCCAGCTTTTCAGCATTCTTGCCGGGTGTCTTTCTCAACCCAACCGAATTCTTAATGAGCGTACCGATAACTACCACCGGCTTTTTCACAACACATTCCGGATGATCTTTGATGTACGCCCAGCTAAGCCACAACGCCGGCCTTACACCCGTGTTATTACGAAGACCGTCATCAAAATAGGTACCTACGCCGTTTCCCTCATAATCCAGCGTGTTGTTCTTCAGGCTTGTAATCATGGCACGTTGCTGGATATTTCCAGGTGTTCTCAGCCACCAGTACACCGTTTTGTTCTTGTTCTCGTGACGGAGTTTAGCCCCCTTTGATCTTGCGTATTCCGTCGCAGTTGTGTTGATGGTGTCCCTGGTCAGATACTGCTCTCCTTCCGCATAACTGAGTGCAAATACTCTGTCCGTCGTATTATGTCCGCCATATGTCCCGTACTTGGGATTGTTCGGGTTCTGGAGACGGACGCGGAGGATAGCATCCCGCTGCGCTTCCGAAAAATAGCGCTGGATAAAGCTGCCGTTCATCCATGTACGAAGAGAACTCTCTTCCCACGTTGTAGAATGCCGAAACTCCTCATATGGAATGCAGTCAATGACATAGTGTGTCAACAGCAATGCACCGTATTCATTTAGCGCAAGGACATCCCATTCAAGCGTATTCCCGTCCGGATTCCTGTAACGGTATTCATCACCGAAAAGGAATATATCCCCAGTCACCAATGTATCCCCGCCGGATACAGACTTGGCTGCATCTATGAACAGGCATTCTGCCTTATCCGAACCGAACAGGCTATCATAATCATTATCCGAGCCTGATGCATCTGAGCTTGTATCTGACTTCCCGGCAGTTGGCAGTTGTTCAACCCCTGACAGATCTGCATCCGTAGCAAGTGCCATGAAACGCTTAAGGCCCATCTTCCGAATCTCAGATGCTGAAAAGAACTCAAGCTCTTCTTTGCCAACGCCATCCATATAGAGATCATACAGTGCATCTACCGTTGGATCATCATCGGTCGCCTTGTATAT
>JAFSZW010000088.1 GCA_017458865.1 Clostridia bacterium | reverse complement strand
TTCTGCATTCCAGTGCCTCATCGGCATGCTGTACGGCATGGGAAATGGCGATCCGATGAGCAATGAAGCCTGGGACTTCATCGACGAGTATCTGGTCAATCTGGACAACAAGATTGCCTCCTCTTCTTCTCAGGTGTACAACGGTGTTGCCAGCGGTGAATATGCGGTAGGTCTCTCCTATGAGGATCCCTGCGTTGAGCTCCAGGCAACCGGCGAGCATCCGGTTAAGGTCGTCTATGCCAAGGAAGGCACCATCTATCCTGGTGAGTCCGTGCAGATCATCAAGGGCGCGCCGCACATGGACGAGGCCAAGGCATTTGTTGATTTCGTCCTCTCTGAGGAGAGCCAGAAAGCAGTCTGCGCGCAGCTGAATCTGCGTCCCTGCCGTGATGGCATCGATGTCAACAGCAAGATGGTTCCGGATTCTGAGATCAAGATGTTTGATACCTATAGCACTGCGTACATCGCAGAGAATAAGCCGCTCATCGTAAAGACCTACCTGGATCATCTCGAGATGACTCTTGAATAATTCGCCTGAGCGGAATCCACAATAAGCAGCGAAACAGGGAGAGTCGTGAGGGACTCTCCCGGCTTTGTATCAGCTGAGGTAGTTATATGGGAGTTTCAATTGATATCAACCAGGTTACGAAGGTATACGGCAACAATATCGTGATCCAGGGGCTTTCAGCCAAAATTGAACCGGGTGAGTTCTTCACGCTGCTTGGCCCGTCCGGATGCGGCAAAACGACGCTCCTTCGTATGATTATCGGTTTCAACACCATTGAAGCCGGTGAAATCATGGTGGATGGGAAAGTCATCAACCAGATACCGACCAACCGGCGGAATATGGGCATGGTTTTCCAGAACTATGCGGTTTTCCCGCACATGAATGTCCGGGACAATGTCGCCTACGGCCTCAAGAACCGAAAGGTTCGGAAAGAAGAACGCTACAAGCAGGCAAATGAGATCCTCAAGCTGGTTAAGATGGATCAGTATGCAGACCGCATGCCGGCACAGCTCTCCGGCGGCCAGCAACAGCGTGTCGCACTGGCCAGGGCGATTGTCATCAGCCCGGAGGTGCTGCTCATGGATGAGCCGCTGTCCAATCTGGATGCCAAGCTGCGCGTTGAAATGCGCAATGTCATCAAGCGGATCCAGCGTCAGGTGGGTATTACAACGGTATACGTGACCCACGACCAGGAGGAGGCACTGGCGATATCTGACCGGATTGCCGTCATGAATGAGGGCATCATCCAGCAGATTGGCACGCCGAAACACATCTACCAGCGGCCGAAAAACGCGTTCGTATCGAACTTTATCGGTCTCAGTAATTTCCTGCAGGCAGACTGTCAGAACGGCGTGCTGGACTTTGGCGAAAACTACCGGGTTGAACCAAAGACGCTGACAAGCGAGGCGAAGGGCGAGGTTAAGGTTGCCGTACGGCCTGAGGAGTTTGTCATCCGTCCAAAGGATGAGCCCGGTATTCCCGCAACAGTGAATTCCTCAGTCTTCCTTGGCATGGCCATGCATTACTTCATGCAGCTTAAGAATGGCGAGGAGCTTGAGGTGGTTGTGCCCAGCGATCTGAGTGAGATCATCCCGGACGGGACGGCGGTTTCGCTGCAGGTTGTGCCTGAGAAGATCAATGTGTTTGACAGGATTTACCAAACAACGTTAATCAGGGAAGGCGTGTGATTCCGTGAAACAGAAATCTTCGCCGATCTGGACTGCTCTGGCACTCCTTATTCTGGCACAGTTCATCATTTTCGTTGTCTATCCGCTGGTCCTGATCCTCTACAAGAGCGTGATTGATCCGGCAACGAGCAGCCTGACCATTGAGAACTTTACCCGCTTTTTCACGAGAAAGTACTATACGAACACGCTGATCAATTCCTTCAAGGTGACCATCGTGGCAACGCTGATCAGCGCCGCGCTGGGGCTTGTCATGGCCTATATCACCAAACAGTACCGGATTGCCGGCAGTTCGGGCATCAATATCGCGATTGTCGTATCGTACTTATCGCCGCCGTTCATCGGCGCGTATGCCTGGATACAGCTGCTGGGCCGCCGCGGCCTGTTCACCGGTTTTATCAACATGCTGCCGGGCGTGCAGTTTGAGGGCATATACGGTTTTGCCGGCATTGTGCTGGTCTTCTCGCTCCAGTCTTTCCCGCTGGTCTACATGTATGTCTGCGGCGCGCTTGAGAATCTGGACAACTCCCTGAATGAGGCAGCCGAATCGCTTGGTGCAAACAATGCGCAGCGTCTGACCGGCATCATTCTGCCGCTGGTGCTGCCCACTGTGCTGGCCTCATCACTTCTGGTATTCATGCGTGTCTTCTCCGATTTTGGCACCCCGATGCTGATCGGCGAGGGCTACAGAACGTTCCCGGTGGTCCTGTACAACCAGTTTATGGGTGAGGTAACGAATGACAGCTACTTCGCTGCAGCGCTCTGCGTGATCATCGTGATCATCACCATGTTCTTTTTCTTCCTGCAGCGGTACGTGTCAAGGCGTCATTCATATGCCATGTCGGCACTCAAGCCCATGGCGCCGCGCGAGCAGCGGACACTGCCCAAAGTCCTCTGTCACATATTTGTGTATCTGGTCGTCCTGGTGGCGCTCCTGCCGCAGATTACGGTCATTGTGACATCTTTCCTCAAGGAATCGACCCCGGGCATCTATACCAGTGAGTTGACCCTGATCAACTACCAGACCATCTTCTCAAAGAATCCCAGGGTCATCCCGAACACGTATCTTTACGGGCTCTGCGCTATTGCACTGGTCATTGTGTTCGGCGTCCTGATCGCCTACCTGGCAGTCAGACGGAAATCGATCATCACCTCTACAGTGGATACGCTGACCATGCTGCCGTACATCATTCCGGGCTCAGTGCTGGGCATATGCTACCTGTATGCGTTTGCCAAGCAGCCGCTCGCCCTGACCGGCACCGCGATCATCATCATCATTGCGCTCACAGTCAGGCGTATGCCGTACACCATCCGTTCCAGCACGGCCATTATCTCCCAGATCTCCCCGTCAACAGAGGAGGCAGCGGTCTCCCTTGGTGCGACGGAGATGCAGTCCTTCTATGAGATCACACTGCCCATGATGATGCCCGGTGTCATATCCGGTGCAATTATGAGCTGGGTTACCGTCATCAGTGAACTATCCTCGTCGATCATGCTTTACCGTGCCTCTACGCAGACGCTGACGGTCTCTGTCTATACGGAGGTTATCCGGGACTGCTTTGGAAACGCTGCTGCGTATTCAACCGTTCTGACGGTTACCAGTGTCCTTTCGATGCTGCTGTTCTTCAAGCTTACCGGACGCAGGAACATCAGCGTGTAACCAAATCCCAAACCAGCAAAAAAGCGCCTTTGCTTTGCAGCAGAGGCGGTTCCTGATTTCATGTGGGGCAGATGGGAACACATAAAGTGCCACATCACTTTCCGGAGGCCGGCGCCAGTTGACACATACCGCAATCATGCGTTCGGGTGCTGGATGCCCTTTTTGATCTGCAGCGCCAGATCCGGGCTGCAGAGGATGGAAACCAGTTCAAGACCGAGATCGACAGCATATCCCATGCCGCGTCCGGTGGTAAAGTTGCCGTCCGTAACAACACCGAGGGGCGAAAGGTTTGCCCCTTTCAGGTGGTCTTCCCATCCGGGATAGCATGTTGCCGTGACACCGCTCAGCAGGCCGAGATCTCCGAGAACGCTCGGGGCGGCGCAGATGGCGGATATACGCCGGCCTTCCTTTGCAAAACGGCAGAGCAGGTCCGTAAGCGGCTTACAGGCGGCCAGGTTTGGCGTGCCCGGGACGCCGCCGGGCAGGAAGAGCAGATCACAATCCGAGAAATCCACCTCAGAAAAACAGGCATCTGCGAGTATCTTTATCTGGTGGGAGCCGGTAACTTCAGTTGAATCGGTAATGGAAACCAACTTTACGTTGACTTTGGCACGACGAAGAATGTCGACAACAGACAGGCATTCGACTTCTTCAAAGCCTTCTGCGACAAATGCACATACTTTACTCATTTTCTTCTCCTTCAGACATTAAATATGGGTAGGTGGATTATACCAGTTTTGAGGATAAAAGGAAAGATAGACAGGACAGCCGCAATTCCGGTCAATGCACGGGGAATGCGGCAGGAAAGGGCAGCAGCATGGAAATCAGAACAGCAACGCTTGCAGATCTTGATCAGATTGCGGCAGTGGAAAAGGCATGCTTTCCACCGGCAGAGGCAGCGTCAGTAGACTCATTCAGAGAGCGTCTCATGGTTTACCCGAACCATTTTCACCTGATGTTCTGTGGCCCAAAGCTGATCTCCTTCGTGGATGGCTTTGTGACAGATGAGGCAGACCTGACGGACGAAATGTTTGCAGATGCCAGCCTGCACAATGAAAGTGGCCGGTGGCAGATGCTCTTTGGCGTGAACACCCTTCCTGAGTACAGACGCAACGGATATGCCGGGCAGCTGATCCGCGAAATGATCCGGACGGCCCGGGAAGAGGGGCGGGCTGGCGTTGTGCTGACCTGCAAGGACCGTCTTCTGCACTACTATGCCACCTTTGGATTCATCGGCGAAGGGCCAACGGACAAGTCCAGCCATGGCGGCGCAAAATGGAATCAGATGCGGATCACTTTCTGACGGTATTTATCTCTGCGGAATGGCAGATACTGAAAACGGCTGTGGAATTGATGCATATGCCCAATTGTGGGGCATACTGCATAGCCCAATCTGAGCGGCCAATGGAAGAGAGACACGTATGCTGTTTAATGCGGTTGAGAGAACGGTTGCTGTTCCCGGCGGACAGGTAACCTGTGTGCTGTTTGGCAGGGGCGATAAGAACCTTGTCATCATTCCGGGACTGAGTCTCAGGTCCATCCACGGCACGGCACTGCCGCTTGCATGGATGTACCGGATCTTCTGCAAAGAATACCGGGTCTGTGTGATAGACCGAAAGGACAATATCCCGGAGGATTGTACGGTGGCCGGACTTGCAGATGACACCGCAGAGGCCATGCGGCAGATTGGCATAGAGATGGCAGATGTTATCGGAATATCTCAGGGAGGCATGATCGCCCAGTACCTGACGCTCAGCTATCCGGAAATGGTGAGAAAACTGGTTTTGGGCGTTACGCTGAGCCGACCGAATGAGGTAGTTGATGAAGCAGTCCGGCTCTGGATTCAAAGTGCAGGGTGTGGGGATTACCACGCAATTGTCCAGGACATGATGCAAAGGATGTACTCAGAGCAATATCGAAGAAGATTTGGATGGCTGTTTCCGGTCCTTCTGAGAACGGTAAAGCTGAGCGACCCGGAGCGCTTCATCCGGCTGGCAAAAGCCTGTCTCACATGCAATACATATGACAGACTATCCGAGATTTTCTGCCCGCTTCTGGTGCTTGGCGGACAGGAAGATCTGATTGTGACGGGAAAGGCATCTGAGGAGATTGCCGAAAAGACTGGATGCCGCATTTACATGTACGAAGGGCTTGGCCACTCCGCTTATGAGGAAGCGCGAGACTTCAACCGGAGAATCTACGCGTTTCTGCAGGAACCAATCTGAAAAGCCAGACGAGGCATTTTGAAAAATGGGATGGTCAGTATCATCTTGCAGGATTGTACCACTTAAAACCGACCGAAAAACTTGGACTTTCGGCTTATTATTTTTGTTAACTCTGGTCAATTGGCTGTTTTTATGATATGATCATCTCACGCGAGTGAAATGCTGAAAAGTCTGAGTGTATTAAGGCGTTAAAATGGGGATCGGATGGCATTCAATCTGAAACTGAGACAGAACAGCGAAGGGGGGAACAATATGAGCAGTGGAACAAGGCATATAAAGACACTGTCCTTACTGGTAATGCTTTTCCTGGTTTCGTTTCTGCTTTCTGCCTGCTCCTCATATGAGTATATCAGTATTGTAACGGAAGCTACACCGTCGCCGGGTCTGGACACATCCAGGTTTCTTGTTGCCGTGGAAGATGAACCGGATACAGTGGATTTTCAGTGCACGACGATTTATTACACGATCGCGATGAATGTGTTTAACCGTCTGGTTGAGATGGAAACAGACGGGGACGGAAACATGATAATTGTCCCGTCGCTGGCAGAATCGTGGGAGGTATCGGATGATGGATACAACTACACATTCCATCTGCGGGATCATGTGACATTCAGCAACGGTTCTCCGTTGACCGCCTCAGATGTACTGTACACGTTCAAACGGCTGCTCACCTATCCTGGCTCATGTAATCAGGATATCGCAGAGCTGATTGCCGGTGCAGACAGACTGGAAAACGGGGAAACAGATCAGCTGGAAGGGTTTACCGTGCTGGGTGATCTGGATTTCAGGATTACGCTTGCTCAGCCTTTTGAGACTTTCCTGGCAAGTCTTTCCATGCCCGGCGCATCCATACTGGATGAGGAGACGACGTCCGCGGCGGGTGAGAAGTTCGGCCACACGGCGGAGGATACAATTGGAACCGGTTCATTTATCCTCCGGGAGTGGGAGCCGGAGAAGGGAATGATCCTTACAGCGAATACGACATGCTGGGCCGGGGAACCGCGCTGCGAGGGGCTTGACCTGCGATTCATAACGGACAACGAAAAGATCCGGCTGATGTTTGAAAACGGCGAGCTGGATATTCTGGATCTTGATGACATCGGGAGCGATGCTGATTTCTTTATTCACGGGGATATCTACCAGGACAGGATTTACAGCGTGCCGAGGATAGGCGTCATCTATATTGCACTCAATGAGTCAGTGAAGCCGCTTGACGATGTCCGGGTTCGGAAAGCGCTGCAGATGTCGCTGAATCGCAGCGTGCTGCTTAATGTTGTGTATGATGGCAGAGGATCTCTCGAGAACGGGATTTATCCCCATGGCCTGTACGGATTCAATCCGGATCTGCCCGAGATTCCGTATGATCCGGAGGCAGCAGCAGCGCTGCTCAGCGATGCCGGCTATCCGGATGGGTTTGACATGACGGTCAGCGTGAAAAACTCATCCACGCAAGGGGAAATGATGATGATGCGCCTTGCAGTTTCCATGTGGAATAAGGTTGGCATTAGGGCCGAGATAAAGGTTCTGGATGAGGATGAATTCATGCGTCTCAGAAAGAGCGGAGCGCTTGAGTGCTATACGGCCATGTGGACTGCTGACTATAATGATCCGGACAATTTCATCTATACATTCTTTGGCAACCGGGATAATGCCAGGTTCCGCAGCCTGTGTTACCAGCGGGATGAGATCATGGACAGGGTGCGGGCTGCGAAAACGATCCTGGATGCAGATGCCCGGATTGAGGAGTACCAGGAACTTGAACGGATCATTGTCCAGGAGGATGCCGCGTGGATTCCGCTCTTCTCAAGGCTGCGAACCTACGTGATGTCAAGACGGATTGAAGGTGTCCAGTCAACCTGGAACGGTTCAGTCAAGAACAAGTACTGCGAGGTCGTCGTAAAGGAAAGCAGAAAGTAAGTCCGGGCTTGTTCGTGTGCAGGACATATAACACAAGAAAAATGGGAGAATGCCAGGCTGCATTCTCCCATTCGTGTTTTTGACATGTTTTTTATGACGACGTTCTCAGACTCCAATCGTGTTTTTATCCGGGGCCTGTTTCCTGATCCATCCAGAGGCCATGTCATCTGGTGGCTTTCCGGAACTGCATATTGGACAACAGTTGTCAGGGCCTCCTTATGGCTATGCGTGCCATGGACAGGTATGATTTTCCGAGCAGATCTCGTGGAGGAGGCCGTTCTCGAGCAGATAGGCCTCACCGAAGACGGTTTCTGTATGATTCTCGCAGAGCAGGTAGCTGCCGTCCGGCAGGAGAAGGAATCGGTGGCCAATGCTGTCGGGATACGTGATGTCCTCATACAGGCGCCTGTTGTCGAGCAGATTGCAGCGGACCATCTGATAATGCGGCAGAATCATGGTATCTGTCAGGCCGAGCCCGGCAAAGTACCGTACGTAATGCGGATCTGTAGACTCGCCTGGCAGCTCCGGCTGTGCATAGACCATACGGGCGGCGTTCATGCTGCCGGCACTGATGCCGATGATGATGCCGCCATAGCCGAGCAGCTTGTCGCGGAGATGGATCCGTTCAAAGAACGCATGCTGCGTGGGAACATGACCGCCGCCGAGCAGGATGACGCCGTATGCCTGCAGGCTTGCGCGACTCAGGTCAGGTGTGCGGCTGTCCCAGAGGTCCAGGCAATCAATTGACAGATTGCTGATCCGAATGGCGTTTTCGAAAAAAGCGCGCATTTCATCGTTTGCAGATGGATCATCCGGAAACGCTGAGATGATGAGACAACGGGGACAGGACGGCCAGCGGCGCGCGAGCTGATCCCTGAATCCGTTGCGGGGATCCATGCCGTCCACATGATAGCTGTTGTCAAGCGGGCCGGTTGGACTGGAGGTTAAAAAGACTGTCATTACAGCTCCTTTTTGGCGGGAAAGGAAAGAGCTCCTCCCGTAAGGAAAGAGCTCTGGTTGTCGATTGGAAATCAGCGCTTGACGTTGAATGCGCCCATTCCCGGATAGCATGCAGCACCACCGAGTTCCTCTTCGATGCGGAGGAGCTGGTTGTACTTGGCAACGCGCTCGGTACGGCTCGGAGCACCGGTCTTGATCTGGCAGGTGTTGAGTGCAACAGCCAGGTCAGCGATCGTGGTGTCTTCGGTCTCACCGGAGCGGTGGGAGGTAACGGCAGTGTAGCCAGCCTTGTGAGCCATCTTGATGGCCTCGAGGGTCTCGGAAACGGAACCGATCTGGTTGAGCTTGATCAGGATCGCGTTGCCGGCGCCCAGGGAGATGCCCTTGGACAGACGCTCGGTGTTGGTTACGAACAGGTCGTCGCCAACCAGCTGGACCTTGTCGCCGAGTTCGCGGGTGAGCTCAACCCAGCCTTCCCAGTCCTCTTCATCCAGACCGTCTTCGATGGAGATGATCGGATACTTCTCGACCAGGTTCTTCCAGTGAGCGATGAGCTCGGAAGAGGTGAACTTTGTACCGGCCTTCGGCAGGACATACTCGCCCTTCTTGCTGCCCTTCCATTCGGAGGAAGCAGCGTCCATAGCAAGCATGAAGTCCTTGCCGGGCTCGTAGCCGGCCTTCTTGATGGCCTCAAGGATAACCTGGATGGCTTCCTCATCGCTGGCAAGGTTCGGAGCAAATCCGCCCTCGTCGCCGACGGAGGTGGCCAGGCCACGGCTCTTCAGCAGAGCGGCCAGAGCATGGAAGACCTCAGCACACATGCGGAGCGCTTCAGCAAAGGTGGGTGCGCCAACAGGCATGATCATGAATTCCTGGACATCCACGGTGTTCGCAGCATGTGCGCCGCCGTTCAGGATGTTCATCATGGGAACCGGCAGACGGTTTCCGGAGATGCCGCCCAGGAAACGATAGAGCGGGATATCAAGGGACTGCGCAGCAGCACGAGCGGCGGCGATGGACACGGCCAGGATGGCGTTTGCGCCAAGCTTGCTCTTGTCCTTGGTTCCGTCAGCCTCGAGCATGGCGGCGTCAACGGCATAGATGTCAGAAGCGTCAAGGCCCTCAACGGCATCAGCGATAACGGTGTTGATGTTCTCAACAGCCTTCTTCACGCCCTTGCCGAGGTAGCGGGACTTGTCACCATCACGAAGCTCAAGCGCCTCGAACTCACCGGTGCTGGCACCGCTCGGAGCCATACCGCGGCCGACTGTACCGTCGTCCAGAATGACCTCAGCTTCAACTGTGGGATTTCCACGAGAGTCCAGAATTTCACGACCTCTGACCTGAATGATCTCTAAGTATGCCATGGGAATCTCCTCCTTGTATTGTCGACCGTAAACGGTCTTTGTCTGTAAACAGTCTCTCTCATGGAGAGGTTGCATCAGCAACGGCATCATTATAAATTGAAGGCAATAGATTGTCAATAAACCGAGGGGAAAAAAGCCTGATATTCGGCGATATCCGTACTGAATGTTGATATCCGGCAAACAGGGCCAAAGCTTTTCTGCGCAGATCATGTCATCCACACCCATGGTTGCCATCAGTTGTTTTGCGTGCGAATGGGGCAGATAGCCGCTTTCCTGGTCAGTCCTTCATAAGGGCCTTGACCTGACGGACACGCTCATGCATGAAATCTGCCCAGATGGTGCTGTCCAGATAGGGCTGGGATTCATGGGTGTACTGTCCGGCTTTGTCGAGAATTTCGATCTGGTTCGGATGGCTTGGCAGCGCGATGTCCACGTGGATGGCACCGACTTTTGGTTCATCCGCCAGGAAGCGGTCCCGCAGGTCCGGCGTAAGGCCTTTGGATTTGGCATAATAATTATCATTCATGGTGTTGGCACCAACACCGCCGTGCATGGCAACGGTGTAGCGCTCGCCGTTTACCGGGTTGGTTTCCTGCCAGAAGAAACTGGTGCAGCCAATGGTATGGCCAGGGGTCAGGAGCGTCCGGATCTCAATATCACCAAGACGGATGGGCGTATCATTATGGTAGAATTTATCCACCGTGAAAAGCTGCGGATGGCTGTCCGGATCAAGAACCAGGGTTTCATCCGGACACTCGGCCATAAACCGGGTATCCTCCTCAGACATGTAGATGGGCGCACCTGTCAGCGCCTTCAGCGCGGCGGCTGCACCAATGTGGTCAAAATGCGCGTGGCTGAGCAGGATCATCCTGATGTCGGACGGCGTATGCCCGCTCTGGTAGATGGCATTCACCAGCATGTACAGACTCTCCGGAATGGCTGTATCGATCAGAATGCATCCGCTTCCAGTATCAATCAGGTATGCACCAACCCATGTCTGACCGGAAACATACCATGTGCGGGGTGACACCTGAAAGGCGGAAACAGCCAGTTTCCATGGCTCCGTAGCAAGTGTTCTTACAGGATCCTTTGGCGGCGGTGTGCAGCGAAAACTCATAGGGGACCTCCTTTTGCATTGTCGACAGTCAGCTGCCCTGCCGTATCAGGCTGAGTCGGCTGAACGGGAATCTGAGTATGATTCATTATAATTGATGAGAAGGGCTCCAAACAAGCACGAAAATCGTGCTTTTTTTGCGAAAGTACCGTGTCCAGGGAAAGAAGGATCTTTGCATTGTGATGGCATCCCTTGCAGATTTCATGCAGAATGTCTGAAAACTGACAGGACAGGAGACAAAAAATGCAGGAAAATCATGCGCATCCTTCATATAGGGATTGACAACAGACAATGAAGTGCATAAAATGCAATTATTCCGCATCTTGCTTTTATTTTTGTCTCCGGATGGATGATAAAAGCCGGAATAAACAATGGAGGTTTTGTTTCATGAAAAAGGTTTTATGTGTACTCCTTGGCACGATGCTTGTTTTCCTCTGCGCAGCTTCGCTGGCTGAGGAGGCAATTCGTGTTGCGATCGGCTCTCAGTTCTCGACACTGGATCCGGGGCTGAACACTGAGGTTGTCAATAACTACGTCATTTCGCATATCTATGCCGGTATGTTCACAAAGGATGAGGATAACAATCCGGTGAATGATCTCTGTGCTGATTATACCATCTCTGATGATGGTCTGGTTTACACGTTCAAGATCAGGGACGATGCAGTCTGGTCGGATGGTGTTCCTGTTACGGCAAATGACTTCGTCTATTCCTACCTGCGTGCGCTTTCCTATGGTGCAGACAATGCGTGGGCAGTTTATGATATGGTGACATATGTCGCAGGCGCAAAGCAGTACAACGAAAAAGCGCTTGAGGCCGGTGAGGACTTTGACTGCACGAAGGAAGATCACAGCGGCGTCGGTTTCAAGGCCCTGGATGACAAGACACTTGAGATCACCCTGAGCACGCCTCTGCCGTATCTGACCAAGCTCATGGCCGCCAATGTGTGGCTGCCTGTGCGTGAGGACTTTGCACCGCAGCATGCTTCTCTCTGGGCTTATGAGGCAGGTTATCCGGCGAGCGGTCCCTTCATGCTGACCTGGTGCAGCGAAAGCGAGGGCGCTACGCTGACCAAGAACCCGAGCTATGTAAACGCTGACAGCGTTACTCTTTCCGATATTGAGTACGTGGTCATGACGGATGCCGCCGCTCAGGATATGGCTTTCCGCAGTGGCGAGATTGATATTGCCATGGATCCCACCAGTGAGACGGCGATGACCTATCAGGGAACCGACAATCTCTGGCTCATGCCCCAGTGCTCCAACTACTTCCTGGCCATCAACTCCGGTTCCACCGGTCCTGAGTGGGCAAAGAACGTAAATCTCCGCCGTGCGCTTGCGCTGGCCATTGACCGCAATGCTGTGGTTGATGTACTTGGCGGCGCGCTGCTGTATCCGCCGCTCTACGGCTATGTACCGACCGGTGTTGCCGGCGTGGAAGGCGATTTCCGCGCTGAGGCAGATGCCCAGGGCATTGCCTATGATTATGATCCGGATCAGGCAAAGGCACTGCTTGCGGCTGAGGGATATGATGAGTCCAATCCGCTGCATATCACCTATAAGTATTCAAACAACGGCGTGCACGGCGATGTGGCGACCATGCTGCAGGCAATGTGGCAGGCTGTTGGCCTGAGCGTTGATTTCGATGCTGTTGAGGCTGGCGTATTCTACGATCAGCTGGATGCAGGCGATTTTGAAATCTCCCGTTATGGCTATACTACCTCTGATGATGCCAAGCAGTATCTTGACCTGTGGACGACTAATATGCAGGTTGTTGCGGCGGTCGACGATCCGGTCTTTAACCAGAAGGTTAAGGATGCCGGCAATCTCACCGACATGACTGCGTATTACACGGCGCTGCATGATGCTGAGGACTATCTCTACAAGGAGAACTGCTATGTCATCCCGCTGTTTAACTACAGCAACCCGGTTCTCGTGAAATCCGGTGTGAGCGGTTACCGTTCTCTCGGCGGCACTGTCAACTTCAACACTGTCGTTATCGAGTAATTATTTCACACTCAACTATCCGGGAAGTGCGGGCTTTGCACTTCCCGGTTTTTGTATAGGAGCTGGACAAATGGAAAAGCTGAGCGCTGCATCACTCTGTGAACTGCATTTTCTGTCAAATCCCGTACTCAGTCAAAACGGCAGCCGGACAGTGTTCAAATGGACGGATTCGGATGTTAAGGAGAACGGGTACAGGCATTATCTTTATCTGCTCGATAATGAGACATGTGAGACCTGCCGGCTGACAGGGTCCGGAAAAGAGGGGATCTTTGCCTTTGATGACGAGAATACCCTGATCTTTGAAAGCAGCCGCGGCAAGGCGGATGAACCGGAAAAGGGACGGGAGAAGACTGTCTTTTACCGCATCCGGCTGAGCGGCGGGGAAGCAGTGCGCGCTTTTGAGGTGCCCAGAACAGTCACAGGGATTTTCCCTCTTGGCAGCAACCGGTATCTGCTGACGGTAAGAGAGAATCTGAACGCGCTGCCGGACAGTGCGACGGATGAGGAACGCGAGGACGAGAAGGATTATCATGTGCTTGAGGAATGCCCGTACTGGGCAAATGGAGATACTTATGTTTCCGGTATCCGGAATGCACTGTATCTTTATCTGCCTGATTCGGACACCCTCACGAAACTGACGCCACGCGATATGGATGTGCAGACCGTGGATGTCCGGGATGGACAGGTGATCTGCACCGGACATGCGTATACGGATGTGATCAGCAATTTCGGCGTGGCGATGTTGATTGACCCGATGACGGGAACGTTCCGGGAACTTGTGGAGCGGGACAGGTATCGCGTGGATAACGCGTTCCTGACCGATAATGGGGCCGTTCTGGTCATGTCGGACATGGCTGTATGGGGCATGTCCCAAATGCCGAATGTGTACCGCCTGGACCTTACAACGGGCACGATGCGGCTTGCGGCATCGCTCCCGTATGCCCCTGGCTCCGGGCTGCTGACAGATGTCCTGTATGGCCGCGGTACATCCATGAAACTGGTCAATGATGAGCTCATCTTTACGGCTCAGAAGCGTGCAAAAACCATTCTGTGCCGTCTGGGACCGGATGATGTGCTCCGCGAGACGGAATGGGCGGATGGCTCGGTGGCCGCATTTGATGGGAGACCGGGACTGCTCGTATTTGCCGGTATTACATCTGGCGGTCCGGCTGATATTTACCTGCAGGCAGGCGACGGTCCCATCCGGCAGGCGACCCGGGCAAACCAGGCATACACCGAGCGGTACCGGATTGCAAAGCCGGTCTATATTCCTTTTGTGAATACGGCCGGGGATACTGTGGATGGCTGGGCACTGATTCCTGAGGGCACCGGCAGACATCCCGCAGTACTTGAAATCCATGGCGGACCCCGGTGCACGTATGGCGATGCCTTCAACCATGAGATGCAGATGCTGTGCGCCATGGGCTACTATGTCTTTTTCTGCAACCCGAGAGGCAGTGAGGGGTATGGTGAGGCGTTTGCGGATCTGAGAGGCCGCTACGGGACCGTTGATTACGAGGACCTGATGGCCTTCCTTGACCACGCGCTTAGCCTGTATCTGGATGCGGATCCAGCGCGTCTCGCGGCCTGCGGCGGCTCATACGGCGGGTTTATGTGCAACTGGATTGAGGGGCACACGGATAGGTTTGCGGCGATTGCCTCCCAGCGCAGCATTTCCAACTGGGTTTCGGACTTTGGCACCAGTGAGATCGGCGTCACATTTGACAAAAATGAAATGGCTGCGGATCCCTGGACGGATATGGAGAAGATGTGGGAGCAGTCACCGCTCAAGTATGCGATGAATGCAAAAACGCCGATTCTCTTCATCCATTCGCTGTGTGATTACAACTGTACGGTTGACCAGGGCCTTGAAATGTTCGCAGCCATGAAATACTTCGGTGTCCCGACACGCATGTGTCTGTTTGAAGGGGAGAATCATTCGCTTTCCCGTTCCGGCAAGCCCAGACACCGACTTCGCAGACTGAAAGAGATCTCGGACTGGTTTGAGAAATATCTGCATCCCCTGAATCAGGATAAAACCGGAGGTGCTGCATGGGCAGATACATCATCAAGCGATTGCTGATCGGCGCAGTTACACTGCTGGCACTCGCAACCATTACTTTTTTCCTGATGCACATCATCCCCGGCTCACCGTTTGCGGGCGAAACCAGCAAACTGCCGGCAGCCGTCAAGGAAAAGCTGATTGCCAAATACGGCCTGGATCAGCCGCTGTATGTTCAGTATATGACATATCTCAAGAATGCGGCTCATGGAGATTTCGGCACATCGCTCAACCGAAAGGGACGTGAGGTGACGGACATCATCTCAAAGGGGATAGGGGCAACCGCTTCTCTCGGCATGGTCGCCTTTGTCATTGCCATGACGGTGGGCATCCTGCTGGGGACGATTTCGGCATTCACAAAGCATCGCTGGGTGAATGGCTTTGTCGCCGTGCTGTCGACCATTGGCGTGAGCGTTCCCAGCTTCCTACTGGCGCTGCTCATGATGCTCGTGTTTGGCGTGATTCTGAACTGGCTGCCGATTATCGGCCTGTCATCCTGGCGGCACTACATCATGCCGGGTGTTGCGCTTGCACTGGCACCGATTGCCATGATTGCGCGCCTGGTCAGGAGCAGCCTGCTTGAGGTCATGCGGCAGGATTACATGGTGCTGGCAAGGAGCAAGGGAACCCCGGAACTCAGGGTTATTGTCGGGCATGCGCTCAAGAATGCGCTGATTCCGGTCATCACCTATGCAGGTCCGCTGATTGCAACGCTTTTGACCGGATCATTTGTCATTGAAACGCTCTTCTCGGTGCCGGGCATCGGCGCGGAGTTTGTGACGAGCGTCTCCAACCGGGACTATACGCTGATTATGGCGCTTACCATTTTCTACGGTTCCTTTATCATTATCGCAAACATCCTCACGGATCTCATCACCGCGGCAATTGATCCGCGAATCCGGCTCAGTTAGGAGGGACAGGCTTGAAAGACTATATGGAAAAGTGTGCCTCAGTGCTGTCCATTCCGGCAGAGCAGATACCGGATGAGTGGTTTTCAAAACTCAGCGATGACGAGAAGGACAGCGAGTTTGTCGCCATGCAGAGCAAGACGTATCTGCAGGATGCGTGGGGACAGTTCAGGAAGAACAAGCTTGCACTGGTGTCCCTTGTTTTCATTCTGATCATGATCCTCGCGGCAATCTTTGTCCCGATCTTCTCGCCCTATACCTATGACGGACAGGACATGATGGCGAGAAATGCGCCAAGCTCCCTGCAGCATCTGTTTGGAACGGACAAGTTCGGGCGGGATATCTTCGTCCGCGTCATGTACGGCGCGCGGATTTCGCTGGCAGTCGGTTTTGCGGCGGCATTTTTGAACCTCCTGATTGGCGTCATCTACGGCGGTATCTGCGGGTATATCGGCGGGCGCCTCGACATGCTGCTCATGCGTCTGGTCGACATTCTGTATTCGGTGCCGACGCTGCTTTATGTTATTCTGATCATGCTGATTTTCGGTTCCAATATCTTTTCCGTCCTCCTGGCCATCTGTATCAGCAGCTGGGTAGGCATGGCCAGACAGGTCAGGGCGCAGGTTCTGTCGCTCAAGGAGCAGGAGTTTGCACAGGCGGCGTTTGTTATTGGCGCAAGCCGTCCGAGGATCCTGTTCCGCCACCTGATCATCAACTGCATGGGACCGATCATTGTCAATACGACACTCATGGTGCCGGATGCCATCTTCACCGAGGCATTCCTCGCCTTCGTCGGCATCGGCATATCCATTCCCATGGCCAGCTGGGGCACTATGGCCAATGATGCCCGCGCACTGATCATGCTTTACCCGATGCAGATGGTCTGGCCGGTCATGGCCATCAGCCTGACGATGCTCAGCCTGCACTTTATCGGCGACGGTCTCGGCGAAGCGCTGGACCCCAGAAAGAGGTGACACAGTTGGCAAATGAAAACCTTCTGAGCGTTGAGCACCTTACTGTGGATTTTACAACCGATCAGGGTCTGGTGCATGCGGTCCGGGACATCAGCTTTTCGCTGAAACCCGGCGAGATACTCGGCATTGTCGGCGAGTCCGGTTCCGGCAAGTCTGTATCCATGTATGCTGTTATGGGCCTGCTCGCCTCAAACGGCATCATCCGCGACGGGCGGATCACGTTCGACGGACAGGACATCAGCCGCAGCGCCTTTGAAAATGACAAGGCATACATCCGTCAGATGAATGCCATTCGCGGCAACACCATGTCCATGATCTTCCAGGACCCGCTGACCTTCCTCAATCCGCTCCAGACCATTGAAAAGCAGATCATGGAGCCGATTCTCAATCATACCGGCGTATCGCGCGCTGAGGCAAGGGCTCGCGTGCTTGAGCTCATGGAACAGGTCGGTATCCCGTCGCCTGAAAAGCGGCTGAGGCAGTATCCGCACCAGTTCTCCGGCGGTATGCGCCAGCGAATCATTATCGCCATCGCACTGGCCAACAACCCAAAGCTTATCATCGCAGATGAACCGACGACAGCTCTTGATGTCACCATTCAGGCACAGATCCTCGAGATGCTCCGGGAACAGACCAAAAAGCGCGGGGCATCCACCATCATGATCACCCATGACCTCGGCGTTGTCGCATGCCTCTGTGACCGGATACTCATCATGTACGGTGGGAAGATCATGGAAAGCGGCACGGACCGCGAGATCTTCTACCAGCCGAATCACGAGTACACTAAAGGCCTGCTGTCCTGCATCAACAATCCGGAGGCGGCAGACCAGGAGCTGAGGCCGATTCCGGGTTCACCGCCCGATCTTCTCAAACCGCCCATGGGCTGTCCCTTTGTGGACCGCTGCGACCAGGCAATGTACATCTGCAAGGTGCGGATGCCGGAGTGTACGGTGCTCTCTGAGACACATCAGAGCTATTGCTGGATGAATGAGCTGGCCCGCCGGCAGAAAGGGGGAGAAGCATGAACAGCAGACACTATCTTGAGCTGTTCCACCTGAGCGTGACCTATGATGTCACGAAAGGCCTCTTTTCGCCCCGGCAGCTTGTGCGGGCAGTGAATGACGTCTCGTTCACGATTGACAGCGGCGAAACATTCGGCCTCGTTGGCGAATCCGGCTGCGGCAAGTCATCTCTTGGCCGGGCAATTGTGGGCATCAACAAACCCAGCGGCGGAAAGATCCTGATTGAGGATGAAGAAGTCACGGGGCTGCACGGCCGTGCCCGCCGGGAATTCCGTCAGAATGTGCAGATGATCTTCCAGGATCCGTACGCCTCGCTCAATCCGAGAATGACGATTGGCGAGATTTTGCGGGAGCCCATGGAAATTCACCATCTGTACCGGAATGCCGCGGAGCGGGATGAGCATGTTGTGGAGCTGCTCCGCATTGTCGGCCTCAAGCCGGACCACATCCGGCGCTATCCCCACGAGTTCTCCGGAGGACAGCGGCAGCGCATCTCCATCGCGAGAACGCTGGCGGTCAATCCGCGGTTCATCATCTGCGATGAGCCGATCTCTGCCCTGGACGTTTCGATTCAGGCACAGATCATCAACCTGCTCAAAAACATCCAGAAAGAGCGGAACATCGCCTACCTGTTCATTGCCCATGACATCGGCATGGTCAAGCACATCTCGGACCGCATCGGCGTCATGTACCTGGGTCACCTCGTGGAGACGGGCAGCAGCGATGAGGTTTATTTCCATCCGCTGCATCCGTACACCAAAGCGTTGCTCAGCGCTATTCCCATCTCGGATCCGGACATCGGGAAGAACCGGAAACGCGTTATCCTGCAGGGCGAGATTCCATCGCCGCTCAATCCGCCGGCCGGCTGCCCGTTCTGCACGCGCTGCCCCTATGCAGATGAGACCTGCAGGAACAAAAAGCCGGAGATGCGCCAGTATGGCAATCACATGGCAGCCTGCTTCCATCTGGATGAGGCCAACAGCGTGTCCTGATGCAATTCCGTCCGAGGGCAATTTTCAGCCGACATGTTCTGCTGTAGTGCTGCGCACATTTCGCCCATTGGGGCGGGTTGTCCGGACAGACAAAGTGAGAGGAGATAAAGCATGCTCAACCCGGCATTTGAAAAATATGAAAACGACCTGATTCAACTGGCCAGGACTGTCTGGGCACATCCGGAACCCGGTTTCCGTGAGGTGGAAAGCAGCAGGGCACATATCGATTTTTTGCGCAAGGCAGGATTTGAGATTGAGGAGAATGTGGCAGGCACCCGGACCGGCTATGTGGCCATGTGGGGCAGCGGCAGTCCTGTGCTTGCCTTCCTTGGTGAATTTGATGCCCTTTACGGACTTGAACAGCAGGCAGATGTAGCAGAGCCTGCACCGATTCCTGGCCAGAACATGGGGCAGGGATGCGGCCATCACCTGCTTGGCGTCGGTGCCATTGCCGGTGCTCTTCTGCTCCGTGATTTCATGCAGGAGAGGGGCCTTGGCGGCACCATACGGGTTTACGGGTGCCCGGCTGAGGAGAGCGGATCCGGCAAGGCATATATGGCCAGGGATGGCCTGTTTGCAGACTGCGATGCTGCATTGACCTGGCATCCCTCCAACTTCAACATGGTATCAACCGGCAGCAGCCAGAGCTGTATTCAGTGCTATTTCCGGTTTACCGGCATACCGGCACATGCCGCCGGCGCACCGCATCTCGGCCGCAGCGCACTGGATGCTGTGGAGCTGATGAATGTGGGCGTCAACTATCTGCGCGAGCATATGGAGGATTCGGACCGCGTTCATTATGCCATTTCGAATCCCGGTGGCGCATCGCCCAATGTCGTCCAGGCATTCGCAGAAAGCCGGTATCTTGTCCGCTCGACAACAAACCCGAAATGCCAGAAACTCTACGAGCGCGTAAAGCGGATTGCGGAGGGTGCGGCACTCATGACGGAAACCCGGCTTGAGGTCGTATTTGATGAGGGTCTCAGCAATACGGTGCCGAACTTCGTACTTGAGGGTGTGCTGGACCAGGCATTCAGGGAGGCCGGCGTGCCGGTATATACGGCCGATGAGCGCGCGTATGCGGCCAGGTTTAAGGCGACAACGCCGGTTGAGGATCAGCTTTCAGACCTCCCACGTGCGGCGCTGGATACCGGAAAGCTCTCACAGAATGTCCGCGAGAGTGAACTCTGTGACTACTATGTTGAGACAATGCGTTCAGACGTTTGCGAAATGGGCAGCACGGATGTCGGCGATGTGAGCTGGGTGACACCGACCTGCACGGCGAATCTGAACTGCTACGCTTATGGTGCCGGCTCCCACAGCTGGCAGTGGGTTGCACAGGGAAAGTCGGATATTGCCATGAAGGGGATGCTCAAGGCGGGTGAGGTTCTGGCACTGACGGGCCTTAAGCTGCTTGAGTCACCGGAGCTGCTTAGTCAGGCACGCCAGGAACTTGAGCGGCGCCTGGGCGGCGAGCCATACAGGTGCCTGATTCCGGATGAGATTGCGCCCCATTACTACGACTGAACCCGGTCATGCGGCATTCGTCTGTCCTCAGGACCCCGACGGATGCCACTGTTTTAACTACACTTTGGAGGGTGGTTCAATGAAAAAGATCTGCACTGTGGCAATATGCCTCATGTTTGTTTTCGGAATGGCTGCAGCACTGGCTGATGGGCATACGGTTGAATTTAACGATTATATGATCTATTTCGGCAGTGTCGACTCAACGTCGGATTCACCGCTCAGACTTTACTTTATGGACGGTGTATATGATCTGCCGTATCTGGAAGTTGAGGATATGGCCGGCATGCTCTGGTTTATCACCTCGGATTATTTTGAGGATTCCAAATATGATCTGACAATTGATGACAAGGGTACCGTCGTCGTTCTTGAACGCGAAAACGGTTATGAGGCAGAACTGGACTTTGAGAAGAGTCGCATCACGTTTAACGACTACGATGCATTTATACACAACGCCAGCGAAACGACGCTGATCGACCTGCTCTCTGAAAACGGATATGATGAGGAAGGGCGTGCGCAGCTCTTCCAGCGCGACCAGCAAAAGTCCTTTGACCGGTATGGCGATGTGAAGGTCTTTGATCTTGCAGCCTATAAGATTGAGCTGATCATGCAGGACGGGAAACATTATATTCCGCTGCAGACAGTGAATGATATCTTCTTCAATCCGCCGCTGGGCATCGGGCTCCTGTTCAACGGGGAGGCGCTGTTCCTGGCAAATGACAACCAGCTCTTTGATTACGGGAAGAGTGAGTATACGGAACTGGCGGACATCTACTATTCCGTGCCAACAGGCGAGCGCAGCAAAGCACTTGCAGAGTACAGCTACAATGAGCTGTGCCTTGCGCTTGACAACTTCTATGGACTCAAGGAAACGCATGGCATCACGAGCTTTGCTCAGACGTTCTGGGAGATCGGTCTTGATGAGCAGCTCGCGAGTACGGATGCCCGTGAGGCGGATTATGCCCTCAAGCAGTTCATCGATTATTATCTGGATGATCTGCACTCCGTTTTTAACGAGTTTTCTGCCTTTGTCGGGCTTGAGAGTATATCGTCAAGTACCGGCCTCGCCAACCGCATGATTGAGGAGCATTCGGATATCTACAGCGATGCCAGGGCCAAAGTCTACGGCAAAGACGTCCCCGGATATGAGGAGGTCGGAAACACGGCGTACATAACATTTGACTCTTTTGATTCCGAATACTACGGATTTGCCTACTATAACGCGAAGGCCAGCGGCGAAAGCCTTGAGGATACAATTGGCCTGATCATCTATGCGCACAGTCAGATTACCCGGGAAAACAGTCCGATTCAGAATGTTGTTCTTGATCTGAGCAACAACATGGGCGGCGCTGTGGATGCTGCAGTCTTTGTACTGGGCTGGTACCTTGGGGATGCGCCATTCAGCGTCAAGGATATGTCCACCGGAGCCATGTCCACATCGGTTTACCGTGCAGATGTGAACCTTGACCGCACATTTGATCAGAAAGATACGGTTTCCGATAAGAATCTGTACTGTCTGATTTCGCCGGTCAGCTTTTCCTGCGCCAATCTGGTTCCCGCAGTGTTTAAATCCTCTCAGAAGGTGACGCTTCTTGGCCGCACTTCCGGCGGCGGCAGCTGCATTGTGCAGCCCATGTCCACTGCGTATGGTTCCGTCTTCCAGATTTCAAGCGCGCTCAGGCTTTCATTTCCCAAAAACGGCGCATTCTATGACATTGACCAGGGCGTTGAACCGGATTACTACATCAACAGCATTTCAAATTTCTATGACAGGAAGGCGCTGACCGACTATATCAACAGCCTCTTCTGATTCACTGAATCAAAGGACATTGCCAATGGCAATGTCCTTTCTCCACTGGTTTGAGAGCTTCCGTGGCCGAGCCTGAGACGGATGCTGTGCTTCGCTGCGGCCTCAGGTCCATGCGGCAGCCCGTTTCTGCCTGACTCTGGGCAGATAGACAGGGATAAAGTGCTGTGATATCTTATTCTTTACCTTTTGTTAAAAAGCGATTTGTCAATGATGAATTAAGACTTTTTGCTTAGAGCATTGTCAGCCCCAGCCATCCTCATCACCCCATGTATGCCATCAAAGCACAGCTTGCTCAGCTTTTCGGATAATTCCTCAATGGATTGATTCCTTCCGGAATTGTACCATTCGGCGAATACAGCCAAGAGGCCGGACAGCATAAAATGCACAACCAGGTCCAGCGTCTGTTCATCCACAGGCGCTTCTTTTTTGTATGCAGCGCAAATCTGCCGCCGGATCATTTGAATCATTTTATGGACCAGATTGGAATTTCCGCTGACGGTCAACAGCCTTCCATATACGTCGATATCCCGGTTAATGATCTGCATCACATCCCGAAAAAAATCATAGGGGCTTTTCAGTATATCCTCAAATCGCTTATCGGCCAGCAGTTGCCCAAGAGCCGAGACAATTTCATCCTCCATCTCTGCGATGATTTCATGCACACCGGAATAATGGGCATAGAAGGTTTTTCGATTGATCAGCGCTTCAGCAGCTACATCGGATACTGTAATGGTTTCCAGAGGCTTTATGCTCATCAATTCTGCAAATGCCTGCCGGATGGCCTTTTTTGTGCGGATGATCCGTAAATCTGTTTTCTCCATTTTTTGCGTTTTTACCCCTTTATCCCACACATCTTGAACGATGTGTTTCTTATATGCCTGATCCGTTAAGGAGTGTCCATTGTTTAACTCCCAAATTCATTATAATATACACCTGTACCGATAGTCAACTTTTCAAGGAGGCTGTTTTCATGAAGCCTTATGTGATCCTGACCGATGCCGCCTGCGATGCTGATGCAGCTGTCCTCAAGAAAGAGAACATCAGCTTCATTCCCATGGATTACTCTTTGGGAGACGAAATGCGTTCATGTCTGCCGCCCGAACTGCCAGCTATTATGAAAGCCTTTTATGATGGGCAACGGAAAGGGGACTTGACGAAAACCTCACAGGTTTCTCTTTCGAGTTATGAAGCTGCCATGCTTCCCTGGTTGGAAAAAGGTTTTTCAATTTTATATCTGGCCTTGTCCAGCTGTTTATCCTCAACCTATCAAACCGCTGCGACGGTCTGTGAATTGCTGCAGGAGCGTTTCCCCAATGCCACGATCCTGGCCGTCGATACAAAGGCCGCTACGGGCGGCATGGGTATCCTGCTGGAGAGAGCGATCCAAAATCGTGAAAAGGGGCTGGGCGTCTGCGAAAACGCAATGGATTTAATGGAAACCATACCGCATCTTCATCATTGGTTTATGGTGCAGGATATCCAGTATTTGCATCGCGGAGGTCGTTTGGGCACCGTTACAGCCACAGTTGGTACAGTTTTCCGCTTACGCCCTATTTCCACATCAACGCCAACGGCGATATGGATCCCTGCGCCTTCGTGCATTATTCCGATTCCAATATCCGGGAAAAGACGCTGCTGGAGGGCCTGCGCTCGCCCCTGTTCCAGGCGTACCATGACGGCCAGCCCTTCAATGAAAACATGTTCCAGCCCTGCCCCATGCTGGAAAACCCCCAGAAGCTGCGCGGCATGATCGAAAAGACGGGGGCCCACTCCACTGATCTGCAATCCCCTGAATCCGCCGAGCACCTGTGCGCCAAGTGCGATCATTACGCCGCCTGCTGGCAGGAAAAGGCCGATCAGCTGTGGAACGAAATCCCCGAAGAACGCAGGGCATTCGTATTGGAACACAACACAAAATAAGGATTCATGATGGATATTGTTCACCAGTTTGGCCAGGCGATTGACCGCCTGGCCCCTGAACACCCTGCCGCAAGCCGGCAGCTTTTGCTGACCGGCCTGCGCGCGTTTGGGTGG
>JAFSZW010000087.1 GCA_017458865.1 Clostridia bacterium | reverse complement strand
GGTACTGCAGCGTATTCACAAACTGACCAATCCGCATTCGGATGAGGCAAGTGAGGGCATCCAGACACTGGATATGGCAAAGCTCAAGTATGTGGTGCGCAGCGAATGGGCGATTGAGTGCGCCATGCTGGACCTGCTCGGTCAGTATCTGGATGTGCCCATGTGCCAGCTGCTTGGTGAGGGTCAGCAGCGGGATGAGGTCGAGGTCCTCGGTTATCTCTTCTATGTGTCCGATAAGCAGAAAACCCCGGCAGGCGAAATGCAGTACATCGATGAGCATGACAGCAGAGATCCGTGGTTCCGCCTGCGACGCGAGGAGATCCTGACGCCTGAGCGGATTGTCGAGGAAGCTGAAGCGGTGGCGGAAAAATATGGTGTCCGCAACTTCAAGCTCAAGGGCGGCGTGCTTCGCGGCGAGGAGGAGATGCAGGCAGTCCGGGCGATCAAGGCGAGGTTCCCTGAGGCGCGCGTCAACATTGATCCAAACGGCGCATGGAGCCTTAAGGAAGCGGTGGATCTTTGCAAGGACATGCACGGCATTATTACATATGTCGAGGATCCGTGCGGACCGGAGGCCGGTTTCAGCGGACGGGAAATCATGCGGGAATTCAAAAACGCCACGCAGTTCCAGGTGGCAACGAACATGATTGCAACAGACTGGCGCCAGTTCTATCATACGGCATCCCTGAATGCCTGCGACATCATCCTGGCAGATCCGCATTTCTGGGGATTTGATGGCGCAATCCGTATGAGCCAGCTGCTTGAGCCCTGGGGGCTTACGTTTGGCATTCATTCCAACAATCACTTTGATGTCACACTGGCGGCTTTTGCTCAGGTTGGTGCTGCGGCGGTTGGTCGTGTGGCGCCGCTCGATACGCACTGGATCTGGCAGGATGGCCAGAATCTGCTTGAGGATACGCCTCAGATTGTAGGCGGCATGCTGCAGGTGCCGAAAGCGCCCGGCCTTGGTGTCAGGCTCAACATGAAACGCGTAGAGGAGGCCAATGCGCTTTACCGCAGCCTGCCGAGCCACGACCGCAATGACGCCATGGCAATGCAGTATCTGATTCCGGGCTGGACATATAACCACAAGAAACCCTGTCTGGTCCGCTGATCATTTTGCAGCATTTTCAGTCAGATGGTGTTCCCTGAAACCTGTTCAACGACTGTAGTATATGAACCTGTAATGACCCATCCTTTTGCGGTCATTACAGGTTTTTGCATATCTGCAGGGCCGCTGCAGACTCTGGCAGGAGGCGCTTTCCGCTGCCTGATGACCTGAATGCAGTCAATCTCCCGGACAGGGCTTGTTTTTGGGTGTATGGTCCTTTATAATGAAGTTCAGGCAGCAGAGCCCAATGATGCCCGGACAGGGGATCACGGTTCAAAGCGCATGCAGCGATGATGAAAGGTCGATGAATCCTTGACAATCGGAGTTCTGGCGGATCACTTTACGCGTTTCCTTCAAAGCAAAATGGCCGGATATGCGGGCATTTACCTGCTCATTGCAAATTCGGTGGCATTCATGCTTTTCGGATATGATAAGCGGATTGCAAGGCAACGAAAATGGCGGGTGCCGGAGCGGACACTGTTTATATCTGCCATTGTCGGCGGAAGCGCAGGCGCCATCCTCGGCATGCGGGTATTCCGACACTAGACGAAGCATATGCAGTTTGTCATCGGACTGCCGCTGATTCTGATTGTGCAGATCTTCCTGATCTGTCTGTTCCTGATGGCGCAGCCGGGTTAAACCGGTATCTTTTGCCCCAGGTCCGGATATGGTGAGCACCTGCGTTCATTGTCCCATGCACATCTGAGACCGAGATTTCATTGCGGCATTGCCTGCAGGCTGCATTGACTTTGACAATGGCATTTATTGTCTGACCAGAAAGTGGAGAGAGAAAGATGGATAACAGAAAGTTTAACGAAATTCCGAGGATGCTCCAGAGGGAGCATGGAAGGATTCCCAAAGGTGGCGAGGAACCGTACACCATGCTGTTTTTCACCATGGAAGGGAATGCGCTCAAGATGCACCGGAGGCATTTCAATACGAGTGACTATGATATGATCCAGGCTATTTTGATGGCCATGCATATGGTTAATGGCCGTATTCGGGGAGAAATGCCTGACCTCAGCAGGTTTGAAACGCCTGAAAATGTAATCCTGAGGGATGCACTGCTCATGGCATTTGATCCGTTTACCAATCCTGAAATCCAGCCTGTCCTGGAATCTGTCGACGTGAAACTGGACGACGCGGAAAGCCTCAAAGCGTTTTATCATTCGCCGATTATGGTCTTGATCCGGCTGCTTGAGTCAGTTAAGACGTGGAATGAGAGGGGCGGTACCATGGGATATTTCACTTTTATCGAATCCAGTATCGGCAGCCATGTTCCATATGATACCAAGTTGGACTTTACGATTATGCAGTCATAATAAAGGACAGTGTGCAGTTTGCCATGCTGCCGGTCTACGGCAGCATGGCAGCAGTTGCAGTTCCGGAAGGCAAGGATGGTACTGCGTTAACCGGAGCCAGATGACAGAGCGAAAGGAAGCTGTATGCGTCAGGGCGGTTGCATCCAGTAAGCCTCAGGGACCGGTCCCATAAGGGAATGCATGCCTGTACCAGATGACACTATCCGTGCAGTGTGAGGGAAATACACATGTATGTAGTTGCGTATAATGAGGAAGAGGCAGCGAAGCTGCGGGCAATTCAGTCAGATCCGGCAAGTACCAATACCATGCGCGAACGGGCCACCATGCTGCTTGGGCTGATGGATCGCAAGTCAGTCGAAGCCGTTGCGAAAGAGGTAGGTATCGGCGAGACGACGGTCAGGAAAGTCATGAAGAAATACCTCGAAAGCGGCATTGATGGTGTTTTTCCCAGGGACGGGAAAAAGCCGGAGCGGATAACGTTCGAGGGAACGTTTCGCACACAGGTGGGTCTCAGCAGCGAACGCGGCGTTATTGTCGGCCTTCTTATGGCTCAGTATGGAAAGATGCTCATCCTGCGAAAAAATACCCGGATACCGATCAAAGATGCGGGCGGTGACATCGTCATTAAGGGCAAGAAACCATACCAGCAGGCGGAGAAAGCCCTTGAAAACGGCATCCTTCCATTTGATGAGGCACTGCGAATTATTGCGCAGAGCAATTATTCCGGCGCTTTTGAGCGGATAGATCTGAGGCGATTCTACAGTGATTTCCTGAAACGCACGTATTCCGCACTCAGTGAGTATGAGGTTGTCTTTTCAGGCGGTCATGTGGTCCTGGATGAACTTGATAAGAAGCCGTCCAATATCACATTCACGGACAGATATGCGGATGGGTATTGGTATCAGGACGTCAGTGAAATTATCGAACAGATGAGCAGTCCTCGGCAGAGACCGGATGAGAGGGAACGGATTCTTAAACAGTTCCAGTTCTTTGAGGAAACTCACGGACGGGACAGATTTCCTTTCTGCTGGCTGAGAGACAGGGACGAGGTGGACAGGGAGCGTTTTCTTGATGGCAAACCGCGAAATGGCGCAATGCCGGATGGCGTAGATACGCTTCCTGCAGAATATCTGTCGAGGTTGTCGATTGCCGTCCCGCATGAAATGCAAGAGATGGATGTCCTTGCAGTCAATGCGGTACTGATTGATCAGTACAACGGCCATTATCGGACACTGGCACTGCAGAAAATCTTTCCTGTTCATCTGCCGGTATTGGATAAACCGATGCTTTCACTTGACGATCTGGAGCAGAGGATGGACGAAATGGACTTGTTGCGGACCGATATTTCGTCCGGTATTTCGGGAATCTGCAGTCAGCTGCTGAGTGATGCAGTCCTGGGCGGTATGGGTGTTTCTTTTGAGGATCCGGATCCCATGAATGAGCAGACAATGGAGCTGCCGTTTCCGCTTGACTATATGAGAGTGACGAAGGACAATGTTGCCCGGCTTTTGGTATATGACATGATGATTGACAGGGTGGACAGGGTACCAGGGAAAGTCTTTTTGCACATCTTTGATCTGCCGTCCGTTGAAAGCGCCAGGGAAGACGATGAGTCATTCGGGCGTTACATCCTGTTTCTCGAACATCCGGAGTATTTCGCTGTACCGTTTGTAAAGGCTTTCTATGAGTCCATCAAGCCCGAACCCAAATCCAAGCCCAAAAAGGGGAAACGCTGAGCTGCAGATACAGGGAAGCGTCCTATGCCGTCTGCCCGATTGGCAGACTCAGCTGCTGCCAAATGTATACAGGTTTTGTAATGAATGCTAAAGAATCTGCGGCCGGCAATTGCCGGACTCCGCTGATGAGGACCATGATGCGAAAGGGTATGACATGGAAAACGATAAATCCGCCATTGTCCTGAGCGAGGATGAGATCAGGCAACTTGAGAAGATGGCAGAGGATGAGGACAGCGCACCTACGCTGAGGACCAGAGCAGAGATTCTGATTGCTCTCACCAGTCAGAAAAGCGATGCGGATATCGCCCGGGAGATCGGCGTGACACCACCTACGGTGAAGCGTGTCCGGAAGGCATATCTGGAGAAGGGATTAAGCGGTATCCTCCGCAAGGAGCGGGATAAGACACAGCCGGTATCCTACAAGAGCGTATACAGGTGTCCGCTTGGCATAACAGGCAGCAGCCAGGTTGTCGGTATATGTCTTGATTCGGATGCGGCAGCGATCATTATTGAGAAATCTTCCTTCTTTACGAATCGAGGAACCGGTATTGGCTCTGTCGAGGTGAAGGGAAAGGCCGCTGTCGGGCGGGCGAATGAGCTGGCTGATAATGGAACGCTGACGATGTCCGATGCGATAAGGGTCGCAATGAATAACGGGTACAACCGGCCAGCGTCCTTGTCGCTTTTTGACTTTTACAGCGCATTCAAGGATGGATACATGCTGCCTGTTGCGCAATATGAGATCATTTACTTTACGGAAGAGTCTTTCCTGGTATCAATCGCGCTCATTGCCGGCCACGAAAGAAATGTCAGACTTATCAACATGGACAGCAGGCAGGCATGGATGCGTGCGATTAAGCCGTTTTTCACCGGGATGGATGATGCAAATGCCGGCGAGAAGATTCTCAGGCAGATTTCGGGCTTTTTCAATAACCATCAATCCATTGCGCTGCCTTTCTGGTGGTTCCAGGACAAACCGGAAACAGGACGGCAGTGCATCGTTTCAGAGGTTCAGACAGAAAAAGTCGGCGTTTCGAAACTGCCGGATCATTTTGTGCTCAGGTTCCCACTTGACGAGGTGCTTCAGGGAGAGTCCGACAATGCCAGAATTGTGATGTGGGGGATTCTGGTTGATAAAACGGATGGGAAATACAGTGTCCGTTCGACAAAATCGATCTGTTCCCTGCAGTTTCCGGATCCCGCAATCAAAGTAAAGGCAATGCCTGATTTTCAAAGACTCATATCGGAGTACGATAGAGAAGGAATCAAGTGGACCGGTGTATTCGAACAGAAACTGTCAGAACTGTTCTCAGATGCGCTTCAGAAAGGCATGACGACCTCGTTTGAGGATGAGGCGATGTTTGATCGGCATGTGGACATGAACTGTGATATCAGTTCGTTTCGGGAGCGCACGGATGGCGCTCGATTGTTCCTGGTGGTTATGGTTTCCCGAAATCCAGTGCTGGTCACGAAGAAAACGTACGGTATTCAGATCAGTCACGAGATTGTTTCCCCGAATAAAGCGAGAGAAAGCGATGAAGCATTTCAGGAATATCTCGGGTATTTTGGCAATTTGAGAAAATTTACGAAACCGCTGATTGAGCAGTTCTTTAATTCCCTGATGCAGGATCATTATTGATAAACAGGTCAGGTGTGAGCATATCTCACGCCTGACCTGTTTTGTATTTGACCCGGTTTCTTTTCAGTTCTGCTTTGGTACATCTGAGGTGGTGGCGGTTTCAGGCATTGGGGCAGATACTGAACCGCCGGCGCTGATATCGGTTATGCCTTCACCTGTGTTGGGGTTGTTGCGTGAATAGATGTTGTCGCATACAAAGGTCAGCAGTAAGGCGATGGAGACAGGCCAGATGACAGAGGCTTTGATTCTCGAGATTTCATCATCAATCGTCGGTGCGATGAGATAGACGAACACAACGCCTGCAATACCGAAAACAAGCAGCCCTTCAGCACAGATGCGGCCGTTCAGGTTAAGGAAGTAACCGCTGTAATCCCACCATTTCTGACCATATCTCATTTCGAGTGCGACAGATGTACCGTATTCGACGATGCCGCTCAGGACAACGGCTGCAATGAACTCAATGTGCGGACGGCTTCTCAGACGGTACAAAACCAGCAGAATCAGCAGACCGCCAGAACCATAGATGGGCAGCCAGGGACCGTGGAGAACACCGCGGTTGATGAAGGTGCCGTATTCAACCAGATGGAGCGTGACCTCCCAGCACCAGCCAATGAAAGAGGAGATGAAGAACATCAGGACAATGGATGGGATGGAATAGTGACGCATATAGTCTGTGTTTGGGGTAATGTGTTTTCTGTGGCGCTCGCTGAGTAGGGAAAGACGATCAGGGTAGGTTTTTCCTTCCACAATATCCCGGTATTCATCAATCTGCAGATGCTGGCGGACTGCTTTTCTGTATAGCAGTTCCTCGTTGTCATAAGAGTGGATGATGCCGAAATTGCGGGAGAGAAAGCCCCAGAAACCGCTGCGTTCAGGGATGATGACAGGGGTATGCATCATGGCGACGGTTTCAGCATACGCTGTCTGCAGCTTTTCAGGTTCGGCATGCCTGAAAAGATAGGGATCTGTCAGGTACCGGGAGATTTCCGCATCCTCAAGATACAGGGCGCGAACGGATGCGTAGTACTCGGCGAGGACGGATTCAATGTAGGCATTTGAAAAGAACAGACCTGAAAGTCCGGCTGTGGCAAGAGAGAGCAGAACCCAGGGAAACAGGCTGGCCTCAAGTTTGAACGCTTCCATCCGGTGTCCTTTCATCATCTGTCTTGAAAGACGCATGGCCATGATGGGACTCAGGGACGGATTTTCAGCGACAAGGTAAGGCGTCAGGAAATAGGTGTAGTTCACAAACGGGAACGGGATGATGAGCATCGCCGAAAGCGCACTGACAACGGAATACAGAAGCATGGAAAGGGCGGCTGCCATCCATTTGCGGATCCTGAGCAGAAAGAGGAAGCGTGAGGCCGGAAGATTGTCGTAGATTCTCGCCTCAAGGAACAACCGCTTCATGATGACCTCAAATACGTTCAGGACAAAAAACCGGAAGGAAAAGGCGATGACAAAGCCAACAACGGCAAGAATGACGACCGTCTGGGTTGTCGATTCTGTGATGGTGTCCACCATTGTGAATGTCAGGGTCAGCAATTCCCCGGATGTAAACATGTTGACGAGAGATGCCAGGACGCCTCTTGAGTGACCAAGTTCGATATCGCCGATGTGCACATCTGAATTTTTCAGGGCGCGCAGACGTTCCTGGACGGTTTCAAAGCCTTTCGTGATGTTTCCGCTCAGAATATCGGACCATACGCCGCCCAGGCCATTGGCAGGGGTCAGGTCGGTTTTAAGGTTCTCCAGCTGCTCATCCGAAATATAATCAGGGGCAACCTGCGCGACACGGTAAGCGTTGAACAGCTCAAGCGTGTTGCCGTATTCAACGCCAAGAAATGCAGCCAGGAGGCAGATAAACACCAGTTTCATGTAGAGACGCCGGACAGTATGCTTGGCGGCGAATTTGAGTTCTTTCCGGTTCATGGATCGTCGGCCTTTCAGTAATGTCGGTGTATTGTATCACAAATGGCCGGCATTTTGTTCGTTTTCGGGAAAAACAGGTTTCAATTGATCAGAAACAGAGCGACTCTGCCGGGAAAGGCGGAGCAAAAAATCGTAACCGGGAGAGAAAAAGCCTGTCCGGGTTTAACGAAAAACGGATAAAACGGGTCTGGCATTAACGCGGCACATCTCGGAAAAACCGAATATTTTTGAGAAGGTTATTGGCTATATTCGCCACTTAATGTCGAACGTTTTTATCTGAATCAAATTATATGTTCGTTTATACGAAAGGGAAATGTGAAATTTGTGGACGGTTGACAAATCTTTGACTGTCACGAAAAAACCGGGGTCCTTTGCTTGACAAATTCCCCGGTTGTGTGATAAAAAATACGGCGGTTTTGAACCGGGTGTCCGGGCACGCCGCTATGCAGGCGTCGAGCCCTGAAATCCGCAGCATCTCATCGGAACGCAGGACATACTCGGGTTCCGGTGGCGTCCTTTGAAAAGGAGGATAAGATATGGTAACGAGAGAGCAGGTACCGCCTGTAACTGACAAAGGGTGCAGTGTTTCTCAAAATTCAAATATTGTTATATTATCCGGTTTCTGTGATGTACATGTACATTTCAGGGAACCGGGTTTTTCTTATAAAGAGACCATGATAAGTGGCAGCCAGGCGGCAGCACGCGGCGGATATACGGCAGTGTGTGCAATGCCCAATCTGAATCCGGTTCCGGACAGTGTCTCTGCACTTGAGGCAGAGGAAGCGCTTATCCGGGCAGCAGGCGGTCTGGTGGATATCTATCCGTACGGCGCGCTGACGGTGGGCGAGAAAGGGGAAACGGCTGCGGACCTGAATGGTCTTGCAGAGCGGGTCATTGCCTTTTCAGATGATGGAAAAGGCGTGCAGAGCGAGAGCATGATGCGGGACCTCATGGAAGAGTGCAGAAAGCTTCGAAAGATCATTGCCGCACATTGTGAGGACAACAGCCTGCTGCATGGCGGGTATATCCATGACGGGTCCTACTGCCGGGCGCATGGGCACAGGGGGATCTGCTCGGAGAGTGAATGGGGACCCATTAAGCGCGATCTCAGGCTGGCTGCGGAGACCGGATGCGCCTATCACGTGTGCCATATCAGCTGCCGGGAGAGCGTGGAGCTGATCCGGAAGGCAAAGCGTGAGGGGGTTGATGTGACCTGTGAGACGGCGCCGCATTACCTGCTTCTCGATGAAAATGACCTGATGGAGGAGGGCAGGTTCCGGATGAATCCGCCCATCCGCAGCAGGGAGGACCGGGAGGCGCTGGTAGAGGGCCTGCTGGATGGGACGATTGACATGATCGCCACGGACCATGCACCGCACAGTGCGGCGGAGAAGGCCGGGGGTCTTGCCGGGAGCGCATTTGGCGTTGTCGGACTTGAATGCGCGTTTCCGGTGCTTTACACCGGGCTGGTCAGGACCGGCATTATGACGCTGGATCAGCTGGTTGCAAAAATGACGACGGCGCCCCGGCAGCGGTTTGGCATCCCGCTTGCGGAGGGGGATGAAACCGTCTGGGATCTGGCGGCAGAGGTTGTCGTGGATCCCGCGGAGTTCCTTTCCATGGGAAAGGCGACTCCGTTTGCGGGAAGGCGCGTATTTGGCAGGTGCCTGATGACCCGGCATGCCGGACGCACAGTCTATGCTGCGCAGGAACAGGGCTGATGGGGCGCCATCACATATGAAACGTATCCGCCGGCTTTTGCCGGGCAGGATGTATGGGGACAACAGGAGGAGACAGTATGGCAAAGCGTACGGATATCAAGAAGGTACTCATCATTGGCAGCGGTCCTATCGTGATCGGCCAGGCGGCTGAGTTTGACTACGCCGGTACACAGGCGTGTCTCGCACTGAAGGAAGAGGGGTATGAGGTTGTGCTCTGCAACTCAAACCCGGCGACCATCATGACGGACACGTCCATTGCAGACAAGGTGTACATGGAACCGCTGACGCTTGAGTATGTGGCAAAGATACTGCGCTATGAGCGTCCGGATACCATTGTGCCGGGGATCGGCGGGCAGACAGGCCTCAATCTGGCCATGCAGCTTGAGCGCAAGGGCGTGCTCAGGGAGTGCGGCGTGGAACTGCTTGGCACCTCCAGTGAAAGCATTGAAAAGGCGGAGGACCGCGAGCTGTTCAAGGAAATGT
>JAFSZW010000086.1 GCA_017458865.1 Clostridia bacterium | reverse complement strand
GAGGTATATGATGTCGATGAGAAGGTCATCCCCGGTCTGTATGCCTGTGGAGAGGTTATCGGAGGCGTACACGGTGATGAGTCAATGCCTTCCTGCATGGTGGGATGGGCAATAACCTCTGGTCGCATGAGCGGTCTTGTGGTTGCAGAGGCCCTTGGAAAGTAAGATGTTCTTTGGGTGACGTTGCGTCTCTGTCTAACAGTGAGCAGATTGGAAGGTCTGCTCACTGTTTTTTGATGGGAGTCCCCAGGGGTGCCAATGGCTGCAAAACAGGCAAGGACATGAGGACATGCCCGGCAGCTGAAGGTTTTTGTGAAGAGTCAACGGTCTCATAGCGGACTGAGCACCGCGCGATTTGCAGCGGTGCATGGAAACAGTACAAATGGAGGGGATGCAACATATTTCCGGCAGTTTCTCTTTCATCCTGCAGGGGGAATATGATATAATTTCGGAGGTTGATGAAAAACCGGACGCTATTTGAGATAACAGATCTTAAAGGATCTGGCAGCGAAGCGTGCTGGAAAGGGTGCTATCAGGGAAGGATCGGTTGCCATGACATATGAGGCGTTCATTGAAGAGATAAAGAAGATTGCCAATGAGGAATTTGGCTTTCCGCTTGAAATGATGGAATTCTATCCCAAAGGATATACATCAGATGATCTCAAAACGATCAGGATGATCAAGCAATGCAACCAGGTATTCAGCAATGAGGACAGCTTTCATCTGCTTGAAGATTTCCTGATTCTCAAGATGCTCGGTAAGGATGGAACGAAGTTTTTTCATCGCGTGGCGACCAGGCGAATATACGAGAAAAGCCAGGAACTGGGATTCGATGCTGCCATTAAACCATTGCGGGATCAGCTCGTGAATGCGCCTGATGCAGATATAAGCCGGGTTCAGCAACTGAGAGCTGCGGACTATGAGGCCATACGCGATCAGCTGATCGTTCGCCCGAAGAACTGTGATATGTACCGAAAGGCAATTGAAAACGGGATTTACAGGAAGATTGGTGATATCGCGCTTATTGTTTATCAATTAATTAGTGACACGAAAGGCGCAAGGATTATCACCATGGTGCAACGGGATGAGCTGATTCGCTGGAACATGGATGAAAATCAGGTGATAGATGCTGCAATTGCAAACACCTCGCGGCTCTATCCGCCATGTGTGTTTGCAAGGGGCAGGGAAGAGAATTTCCTTGAAGGTGAATTCACAAAGAAGGATATCAGTTTCATGGGCGTTCAGACCATCATGTCGGTTCTAAACGGCTCAAATGGCGCGATTTCGCTTTTTTACCCGGGCGTCGTGGAAAAGATGCTCACCATCATGGGTGACCCGTTCATCGCGATTTTCATGAATGTAAATGATGTGCTGATTGCTGATCTTGAGAATCCCATGCTCAGAACGTTCATTAAAAGCGCGGGGGAACGGAATCCTGAGGGCGAGTTCCTCTCCGGGAGAATTTATCTGTGTTCCAGTGACGGCATCCGTTCAGGTACCAAAGTCCGGTTTCTCCCTGGCGGAGGGGTAAGAGTAGATTAGTCTATTTCTTATTGCGTGCAGTGCAAATTGTCATGATCATGACGATTTACAGGCGGACAGGAAAGGCGGGTGATAAAAGTGAAAGAACAGATTCAACGGGTATTTAGGGAAAACAAGCCGATCATTGCGATGCTTCATCTGAGCGGTCATTATCAGGATGAGGTGCAGGAACTGGCAAAGCGTGAGATTGAACTGTATTATTCGAACGGTGTCGATGCGGTTCTGGTTGAGGACTATTTCGGCACGGCGCGTGATGTCGTGTGGGCGCTTGACTATCTGAGTCGCAGCTATTCGGAATGTGTCTACGGTGTCAACCTGCTGAGTGATCCTGAGGAGGGATTCGAGCTGGCAAGCCAGTCTGGTGCGGCATTTCTGCAGATCGACTCGGTATGCGGACATCTTATGCCCGGCAGGACCGGAACGGTGTATGATGGACAGAAACTTACCCGGATTAACCGTGACGGGGATTATGCGGAGCGACTCGCTGCACTCCGGGCAAAATACCCGGTTTTCCTGCTGGGCGGTGTGCGGTTCAAGTATCAGCCGATCAGATCCGGACGCTCTGTGGAGGAAGATCTGATCATCGGAAAAGAACGGTGCGATGCGGTTGTTGTAACAGGGGGCGGAACCGGACAGGACACGGGCATGGAAAAGATCCAGCTGTTCCGTAATGTCCTTGGCGATTATCCGCTCATCGTAGGTGCCGGTATGACAATCGATACATGCAGGGACCAGCTGTCTGTGGCAGATGGCGCAATCATTGGCAGCTGGTTCAAAGTTGACGGCAGAGCAGAGAACCCTGTCGATCCGAAACGGGTCAGGCAGTTCATGGACGTTGTGCTTGAAGTCAGGGCAGGCACAGCAGAGAACTGACCGATACCGTGTAATATGTGCAGCCCTGGCATTCAAGCATGCCGGGCTGCACATCCGGATCGTCCGGTACGCTTGACAATGTCTATGAAATCAACTAAAATCGTGCAAGCTCAAAGGACGGGGCGAATGGTAAACAGATGATACCTGGACGCCTGCATCTTTGGTCGTGTTGCTGACGCTATGTTCTGGCTCAAAATCAGATACGGAGTTTGAGCGGCACAGTCAAAAGCGTTTTATAGGGGAGATTGACGCTGTATGTCAAAGTCTTTTTTTTGTGCTATCTGTCTGATGCTGTTGATTGCGGTATTCGGACTTGAGTGTGCAATTGCCGAGCCGATTTCGTTTTGTGGCCTCAATTGTGATACCAATGATACGTATATTGACTTTGGAAGAATCAAAGTAGAGAACATTTCCGAGCTGGTGGTGGGACTCGACCAGATGCCGAACCTTACCGCAGTGGATATGTACTATACCAAGCTACACAAGGAAGATATGGCGTACCTGTTTGACCGGTATCCGCAGATCACATTCGGATGGACAATCTATATCTGGGAACATACGATCCGGACAGATCAGACGGCCTTTTCGACCCTGCACGGTTCAAGCCCGAACCCGGCGCATACGGAGCGGGACTTTGATGTGCTCAGGTACTGCAAAAAGCTGAAGGCACTGGACCTTGGACATAACTGGATTGATGACATCAGCTTCCTCAACTATCTGCCGGATCTCGAGGTGCTGATCCTTGGCCGCAACCAGATTCACGATATTTCGCCGATTGCCAATCTCCACAACCTTGTCTATCTGGAACTGTTCAGCAATCATATCAAGGACGTCTCGCCTCTGGCAGGCCTCACGCATCTCAGGGATCTGAACCTTTCCAACAACCCCATAGAAGACCTGACGCCACTCATGGGGATGGACTGGCTGGAGCGGCTGTGGCTCGGGTTCTACATGAACTACCCAAAGGAGCAGGAGGCCCAGATCATGGCTGCCCTGCCGCATGTGGAATTCTTCTGGGACTGGGGCCCGACTGCGGGTACCTGGCGTGAGCATCCGCATTATTTTGAACTGTATAATTTTTTCAGGACAACCGTTTATGTCCCGTTTAAGGAGTAGCAGTAAATGATTCGTAAAACCGTACTTGTCTTTCTTGCCGGACTCCTCGCATGCGCCATTGGCCTGTGCGAGGCGCTGCCGATTGACCTCTCCGGTGGAATGGTGCCATCCCCCTCAGCATATCTCTCAGATACCCATTATGAGGATGATTCGCTTTCTGTTGAGATAGAAACAACCGAGTACCTGAATACGACATGCTATGTGGCACGGGTGAAGATCAAGGACCCGTCCCAGCTCAGGACAGCGGCGGCATATGCCTTTGACCGGGATCAAACGGCGCCGGCGGATGCGATTGCGGACCGTGTAAACGCGGTGCTTGCGATAAACGGCGATTACTGTTCCTACCAGATTCAGAGCGGCAGTTACCTGATCCGTCAGGGAACCATGTATCTCAATCAGCCGATGTATCGGCGTGATGTGCTGCTCATTGATGAAAACGGCGACTTTAACATTATTAAACCGTATAAAAACGGGGATCCCAAGGAGTTTGATCCCACCGGGCAGGGGATTATCAATACCTTTAATTTCGGCCCCGGGTTGATCATTGACTGGATCCGGCTGGATCCCGAGTATTTTGATGCCTACAACTATTCACTGACGAAACACCGGCGCTGCGCGATCTGCCAGGTCGAGCACGGAAAGCTTGAGTATCTCTGCGTTGTAACGGACGGCCCTGAGGAGAACAAGGAAGGCGGTCTGGATCTGCAGCAGTTTACCGACTTTATTGTGACGCTGAATGTCCAGTATGCCTACAATCTGGACGGCGGCAATTCCACGGTCATGCTGTTTGGCGGCAGGAAGGTCAATGCGATTGACCAGAAATACATGCGACCAATCAGTGACATCATCTATTTTGCGACGACAGTCCCAGGGGATGAAAAATGAGTGAGCAGGCATACCTGATTGGTCTTCTGCTGGCAGCGCTCGTATTTGTGTGTGTGCTTTTTCTGCGGATCTCCCGGGCGGGCGAAAACCGGTTCTTCCTGATTTCCGCATGTGCTTTGTCAGCTGTCTTTGCCTTCTGTCTGTCAAGAGGGAATGTCTATCTGTTCGGCGGGTTTATGACCCGCCGACGCGGCTTTTTCAGCCTGAATCCGTATGACTATTCCGCCATTGGCACGCTCCTTGGCGTTTTCCTTGGCATCTTGGCTGCTGCGTGGCTCCATGGCAGGAAATGCCTGCGGATGCTTGACCTGAGCACGCCGGCAGTGCTCGCGGCGCTTGCGGTTGCCAGGTTTGCGGAATTTATGACGGACTTTGGCTGGGGAGCCCTGATTTTTGATCCCCGGTTTCAGTTTTTTCCGCTGTGCGTCACGGATATGTACAAGCAGTACCATCTGGCCGTCTTCCTGTTTGAGGGTCTGGCTGCGCTGGCAATCCTGTTCATGATGCCGCGAAAGCCGACAGCAGATGGCGTGCCTTTCGTAGTGAGTGCTGCCCGGTTTATGCTCTCCCAGATCTTCTTTGAAAGCCTTCGTGCGGAGACGCTTCGCGTGGGCTTTGTCCGCATCCATCAGGTGGAATGCGCGGTTTTGCTGTTTGTCATGGTCATCTGCATTCTGTTTCGTGACAGGCGCAGTCTCGCGGTTTCGGCCGGTGTGCTGCTTGGCACGATTGGCATTGCGGGACTTTCTGAATACGCGCTTGATAAGATTACAATCATTCCTGCACCGGTCGTCTATCTGCTGATGTGCACAGCCCTCATCGTTTGCGGGCATGTGCTCAGAAAGCATTTCGTTCCGGCACTTGAACGTGCAGGTCAATAGCGGACAATCCCCGCATTTGGCAGCCTTTTGCTGATTGACAGCAAAAGGCTGCTCAATTGTGATGCCCCCGTCTGAGCCGAATCCTTTTGCCGTGACTGAGTGCGGGGCATGATACAGACCAAAGATGCGCTGCAAAGAGGAGGACATGCTGTGCTAAAGAAGATGATCGCTGTTTCTGACATTGAGGCATGCCTTGAGGCACTGCCGGACGATGAGACCGCCCTTAACGCATTGATTGAGGCAGTGGGACAGCTCCCGACGCTTGATACGGTGCCATGCGGTGAGTGTCCGTCTTATGTCAGAATGGAAGGCGGCACATTTCCCGGACGCTGCAAGCGGCTGGGTTTTTGGTTTCCGGAGGCATTTTCCTGCGGTTACTGTGAGACAAATGAACGCAAAAAGCGGATGCGCTTCTGATGCATATAGCCGAAAGGGGAAACGCAATGACCGGACTGCTCGCGGGGACAGAGGTTGTCCTCCTTGATATCGACGGGACGCTGCTGGATTTTGACGCCTGCGTGAAATATACGATGCAGTCGGGGTTCGAGCGGTACGGCCTGCCCCGGTATGAACCGTGGATGTTCGATGTCTTTACCGAGATTAACGGGGGACTGTGGAAGCAGCTGGAACGGAAAGAGATTTCGCAGCAGGAACTCTTTGCCGTTCGCTGGGCCCGCATCCTTGATGCGCT
>JAFSZW010000085.1 GCA_017458865.1 Clostridia bacterium | reverse complement strand
CATCGGCGTGGAGCGCACGTTCCCGCTGCATTCGCCGCGTCTCGACAAGATCACGGTGCTGCGCCGCGGCAAGGTCCGCAGGGCGAAGCTCTACTATCTGCGCGGTCTGTCCGGTAAGGCTGCCAAGATCAAGGAAAGATAATTGTGCTTTACCCCGAAAGGGGTTTTCGAAGGAGCAGATGCGAATCTGCTCCTTCGTTTTTAAAAGGGAAAGGGTTCTGCTGAGGAGGGCAGCGATGGATGAAATGAGTATACAAGGCCTATATCATCCGGAGCTGCCGCAGTTTCTGCTGCCATTCCTTGATAGCGCTGAAATGACACGTATCCGCCATGTCGGGATGAACTGCGGGTGCGAATATACTGCTTTTCCGCTGTTTCAGGGGCTGCCGGCCTACTCGAGGGCAACGCACTGCCTTGGGACTGCCCGGATCGTCTGGCATTTCACCCGGGATCGGCAGCAGACGCTGTGTGCGCTGTTTCATGACATCGCTGCGCCGGTATTTGCGCACACGGTCGACTTCCTGAATGGGGACTACATGGTTCAGGAATCCACGGAAGCCCGCACCGGCGGGATGATCCGGGGAAGCAGGGAAATCATGCGGGAACTGGAACGGCTTCATATTCCGCCTGAGGCTGTGGAGGATGACCGGCTCTACCCGATTGCCAATAATGATTCCCCGCGCCTTTCGGCGGACCGGCTGGAATATACGATGGGCAACCTGATTGCGTTCGGGTTCTGCCAGCCGGAGCAGCTTGAGCGCTGGTATAACGCGCTGATAACAGTGCAGGCTGAGGATGGACAGATGGAACTGGCGTTTACGGATACCGGGGCAGCTGAGGCGTTCTCTCTGCATGCGCTTCTCTGTTCATCCGTCTATGTGGCAGATGAGGACCGATATGCCATGCAGCGGCTCGCAGAAATCCTTCGGGACGCGATTCGGACCGGCTGCCTGTCAATGGAGGACCTGTACCTGACAGAACCGGAGGTTATCTCAAGGATTAAGCAGCATGGGGCAGTGAGAGAGCAGTGGCAGCAGTTCCGTGCACTGCACAGACTGCGGCTGGATGAGGATGTGCCTGAACATCTGCGGCGCGTGGTTCCGGCAAAGAAGCGGTATATAGATCCGCTTATCGCCGGCGTGGGACGCCTTTCCAGGGTCAGCAGCACATTCAGGGAGGCCAGGGACAGGTTCCTTAGCCGCTCACAGGCCTACTGGCTGTATGCCGAATAAATGAACAGGGGGAGGGAACGGACATGGAAAAGAACCCTGAAGAGTATGAGATTGTGAAGGGAAATGACAGGAAGATCAACTGGTATCCCGGACACATGGCCAAGTCCAGGCGTCTTCTGCAGGAGCAGATTTCAAGGACGGATGCCGTGATTGAACTATGCGATGCGCGAATTCCCCTGGCGAGCCGGAATCCGGATCTGGATGCGCTGCTGTCGGGCAAGCCACGGCTGCTGGTGCTCAACAAGGCGGATCTGGCGGAGCAGGAGGAGACCCGGCGCTGGCTTGCCTATTTCAGGCATCAGGGTGTGCGTTGCCTTTCCTATAATGGCATCAAGGGCAACATCCGGCAGATTCTGGACAGGATCAATGATCTGGTCCGGGACAGGGTTGAGGCACTGGCACAGCGGGGTGTGCGCAAGACAGTCCGCATCATGGTGGTTGGTGTTCCCAATGTGGGCAAATCGACCTTTATCAACCGCATCAGCGGGACCGTCATGGCAAAGACCGGAGACCGGCCGGGCGTGACGCGGAGCAATCAGTGGGTGAAGATTAACCCGTATCTTGAGCTGCTGGACACGCCGGGACTGCTCTGGCCTAAAATTGAAAATCAGGAAGATGCCCGGTCACTGGCACTGGTCGGGACGATCAATGATCAGGTGCTTGACCAGCAGGCAATGGCCATAGACCTCCTGATGCGCCTTAAGGAGAGCAATCCTGAGGCAATCCGCACGCGCTTCCATATTAAAGATATGGAGGCGGAAAATGAGGCACTGCTGATTGAGGCGTGCCGGGGACGGGGCTGGATTGTCGCCCACGGCGAAGCAGATACGGACCGCGGCGCCGCGGTTATTCTGGACGAATTCCGGGCGGGCAAGCTGGGATGCATCTCTCTGCAGCGGGCACCGGAGGAGGAGAATATATGAAAAAGGACTGGCAGGCAAGGCTTGAGGCGATTTCCGAAATGGACCGGGGGCTCTGGGCTGAGGGCGTGACATTTGCGGGGATAGACGAGGCAGGACGGGGGCCGCTCTGCGGTCCGGTTGCGGCTGCCTGTGTCATCATGCCGCCTGAACCACTGCTGCTCTATGTGGATGACAGCAAGCAGCTGACTGAAAAACGCCGGGAAGTGCTGTATGAGAAGATCATGGAAACGGCCGTTTATGCCCGCGTTGCACTTGCAGAACCGGAGGAAATAGACCGGATCAACATCCTTGAGGCAACGAAGCGTGCCATGGCGGAGGCAGCCAGGGAGGCGCCCTGTAAACTTTTCCTGGTGGACGCTGTCAAGTCTCTTGATGTGGACGGTGAGGTACGCGGTATCGTCCATGGCGATGCGCTCTGTTATTCGATTGCTGCTGCGTCCATTCTGGCCAAAGTGACCCGTGACCGCCTGATGCTTAAGTATGACCAGCAGTATCCGCAGTACGGCTTTGCGAGGCACAAGGGCTATGGGACAGCGCAGCATATTGCAGCGCTCAGGGCGTACGGTCCCTGTCCCATACACAGGAAGTCCTTTATCGGCCATTTTGTCGATTCTGAGTGAGACGGCACCACCTCTGTGCCAAATGTGAGGCGAGCTGCTCCTGGCAGGGCGTGTCAGGTAAGGGCATCACAGAACAAGTGTGTACCAGGAGGAGACACCGTATGCGCTGAGCAGGGTGTGTTCCAGTGGAAGACACTACATTTAGCCTGGCAGAGGACATTTGCACTATATGTTGTGCTTTGTCCGGCAGCAGGCCCGCTGATGAAAAAAAAGATTGTTTTCATCTGGCATTTGGCTTATAATAATACCGTACATTCGCGCTTTTTCATGTACCATCTGGAAAGATGGAACTTTGACCGGGAACAAAAACCGGTGCAATTTCCGGGAAAAAAGGTAGACAAAGGGACATCACTTTTGTAAAATGGGGAAGCGTGCAAAATGCCCGTGCACCTGTGCTGATAAACAGCCTGCTGGTGTCGGCATGCGAGTTCGCATGCAGGGCAACAGCCGGAGTGGTCGGCATGGGGGATTCTGTAGATTTTGGCGCGCGCGGGAATAGGAGGATGCACATTGACTGAAGAAGGACAGGCCCTGTGGTATGTCGTTCATACTTATTCGGGTTATGAACACAGGGTTGCCATTGATGTACGACGGGTCATAAACAGCTTCCGTTACCATGATCTGGTACTGGATGTCATGGTACCGATGAGAGTCGTGAAGGAATTCCGCAACGGAAAGATCAAGATTCAGGAAAAACGCATATTCCCCGGATACGTCTTTGTTAAGATGATCAAGACGACAGAAAGCTGGTATGTGGTTCGCAATGTTCATGGCGTAACGGGATTTGTTGGCCCGGCAGGCCAGCCGACACCGCTCAGTTCGGCCGAAGTGGATCGGGTTATGGCGGTTCAGAAACCGGTGAAGATTGATATAAAGGTGGGCGACAGGATCACCTTTAAGAATGAATATGAATACGAACGCCTGGGATTCCCGGCTGGCCTTGAGGTGGTCGTGGAGGGGATTACGGAGGACGAACACATCCTGCAGATTTCGTTCCTGCTGGCGAACAGAAAAAATGTCATTAACTGCCACTACGACTTTTGCGAGGTGGAGAAGGTAAAGGAGCCTGAGGTCAAGAAGACCGCTCCCGCCTGATGGGAATGACTGAAAGAGGCGAAACAGTTTGGAGCATCCCGCTTCATTGCTTTTCTGCAGCTTTCAGAGTACAATACTGATATTGCACGGAATCTGCGCAGCGATTGTGCAGATTCCATTTTTGTTTGGAGTACAGTTCATGCAGCGAAAGAAGATCATCATCGCCGTACTGGCCTGCCTTATCGTGGTCGGTGTGTTTATCGGCGTATATATGAGGGGCGGGAAGACGGTACCGCAGGCCGGCAACCTGATCAGAAACGGCGGCTTTGAACACGTAAACGGGAGTAAGCCGGATGACTGGGAGATCGGCATGTGGGTGACCAATCCGGGAACATCCTTCCTCGAGGCGGTGACCGAACCGGATGGCGTGAGCGCCGCATTCATTGAGAATGCCGGCAGCAATGACGCCCGCTTTGAACAGACCGTGGCGGTCAGCCCGGACACGATTTACCGGCTTTCAGCAAAGGTGAAGGCTGAGGGCTGCGGTGACGGAATTGGTGCAAACCTTTCCTTCCTGGGCATATATGGTACAAGCTCGGATCTGCGCGATACCGGCGGCGAGTGGGAAACCGTTACGCTCTATGCCCAGACGGGCAGGGAACAGAAGGAGGCGACGGTTGCCGTCCGGCTTGGCGGATATGGATCGGAAAACACAGGCAAGGCTTGGTTTACGGATGTCACGCTTGAGGCCGTTGAGGACGTGCCGGTCGGCATGTCGGTGCTGTACATCGGACCGAGCGAAACGGTGCACGAGGAGACAACAGATGCCGGCATTAGACTGCAGGACAATGCCATACCGGTGCTCATCGCCGTTTCGGCTGTCTGGCTGGTGCTTTCAGTCCTCCTGATTCTGTCAGCCGGCCAGACCGGCAGATCACATTGCATAATGCTGCCTGTGCTGCTCCTGCTGGCATTCCTGCTCAGAGTGCTCCTTTCCATGCATGTTGAGGGTTACGGCGTTGACATCGGTTGTTTCAGCGCCTGGGCAGCCAAGATGGCCTCAAACGGGCCTGCGCATTTCTATGAGGAAGGCTATTTCTGCGATTATCCGCCGGCCTATATGCTGGTCCTCGGGGGAATCGGACTCATTGTGAATGCACTGGGAATCGGATACTCCGGGATGGGCATCCAGATCGTCCTCAAACTGGTTCCGGAGCTGGTGGACCTTGGACTGGCGTATCTGATTTACCGAATCATCCGGCGAGAGGGAAAGCCGCGTCTGGCGCTTGCGCTGGCTGCTGTTTTTGCCTTCAATCCGGCCTATGTGATCACCAGCAGCTGCTGGGGGCAAATCGACTCGGTGGCGGCTCTCCTGATCGCGGTGTTCCTCATTCAGGCCAGGCGCGGCCGCTGGAGCTTCGCAATTCCGTTGTTTGCGCTGGCCGTCCTGACCAAGCCGCAGGCGGGTCTTCTGGCACCGCTGGGCATCTTTGCGCTGATCAAGGCGGCGCGCGAAAAGGAATCCATTAAGGATATGGGCATCGGGCTGCTGGCAGGCTGCCTGGTGACGCTTCTGATTGCTGTCCCGTTTTCGCTGAATCAGGCCAGTCCACTCTGGCTGGTGGACAATTATGTCAGTACGCTTGGCAGCTACAATTTCGCAACGCTTTCGACTGGCAATCTCATGTTCCTCCTTGGCGGCAACTGGGTGGAAACCGGCAAGGGTCTCATCGGGCCTATTACCTACGGCGGACTGGGGACTGTCCTGATGGTCCTCTCCATGCTTGGCGGCATAATCATCTACAGCCGGGGCAAGGGACGGGAGAATCTGTATCTCAGCTCAGCCCTGACCATTCAGATGATCTTTGTATTTGGACCGAAGATGCATGAGCGGTATATCCTGGCCGGGCTCGTCCTGATGCTCCTTGCCTATACCGAGACATGGGATGCCCGCATCCTGCTGGCGTTCCTTTTATCAAGTGCAGCGGCTGCCGTGAATATCGGCGTTGTGCTTGCCTATGATTATCTGATTGCCCCGAATCTCTGGCTGGGCCATATCATTGGCGTCATCCATCTGGCTGCAACAGGGATACTGCTCTTTGCTGCCATTGCGCACTGCCGCGGAAAGACGTCCTGGGCGCTTCCTGTCATGGCAAGGCATGATGGCGCTGCGGCAATGGATGAATCCGTTCAGGACACGCATGATCTGCATCTTGAGCGCTGCCTGAAACACGGCACCGGCGGCATCGTGCGGCTCACACGCCGCGATGTTGCGATCATGCTGGCCATTACTCTTGTCTATGCCTGTGTGGCGTTTTATGATCTTGGAGATATGACCGCGCCGCAGACCGGCTACATCTCCTCCGCAGTGGATGAGACAGTGGTCATCGATCTTGGCGAGTCGAGGCAGGACTATCATATCTACTATTACGGAGCGATTTCCGATACGCAGTTCAGCTTCTGCACATCGGATGATCCGCAGGCATTCCCGGAAGAGGAAAGTGTCGCGGCATATTTTAACCGCGGGGAGTGCTTCAAGTGGCAGGCCATGCGCTGGCCGACAGTGGATGCAGATGGAACGGTTTCAGGCGCATCCGGTGATATGCTGACCTTCTCCGGCCGCTATATCCGCATTGTCTTTGCAGGTGCCGGATCTGCGCTCCTTGAGGTTGCGGCGGTCGATGAGAACGGGCAGGTCATCCCGGCAGTCCATGCCGAGACTTTTGGCGCACGTGAGGGCCGCGAGGGAGACCCGTATACGCTCATAGATGAGCCGGGTATGGTTCCGTACAAGCCTGCTTACCAGAACAGTATGTATTTTGACGAAATCTACCATGGGCGGACCGGATTTGAGCATGCGCACAGCCTGTCGACTTACGAGACGACGCATCCGCCGCTTGGCAAGGTGTTCATGAGTCTCTGCATCCGGGCAATGGGTATGACGCCCTTCGCATGGCGGTTTGCCGGGACGCTTACCGGTGTGCTCATGCTGCCGGCGATCTACCTGCTGGCGCTGCAGCTCCTCGGACGGACCCGCTGGGCGGTGACCGCCGAGTTCCTCATGGCCTGTGACTGCATGCATTTCACGCAGACGAGGATTGCAACGATTGACTCGTTCCCCGTTCTGTTTATGATGCTGATGTTCCTGTTCATGGTGCGATGGATGCGGCGGGATTTCTTTAGGACATCTATGCCCCGGCTCCTGACCGAGCTGGCCTTTTCCGGCATCTTTATGGGCATGGCCATCTCGTCCAAGTGGATCGGGTGCTATGGTGCAATTGGACTGGCGCTGTTGTTTTTCAGCCATGTCCTTTCGCTTTATCATCAGTACCGGTATGCGGAGAAAAACCGCGATGCGGATCCTGATTACGCGGCGGCTGTCCGTCTGTTCCCTGGGCGCATGCTGATGACACTGCTTTTCTGCGTGCTGTTCTTTGTCATTATTCCCGTAATTATCTATATTCTTTCGTATATTCCTTATCTGAGCGCATATGGCAAAATCCAGCTGAACGCGACGCTCTTCCAGCGCATCTGGGATGCACAGGTGCTGATGTTTGATTACCATGCAAACCTGGTGGCGACGCATTACTTTGCCTCGCCATGGTATGAGTGGCCGCTGATCATAAAGCCCATGTGGTACTATGCTGCGCCGTATCCGGCAGCGGGCATGGCCTCCTCCATTCTGTCATTCGGCAATCCGGCTGTCTGGTGGACCGGCTTTGCAGGCATCCTCTTTGTTCTGGCATACAGTGTCCGGCGCAATTTCCTGCCGGCGGTCCGGATAACCGCCATCCGTGAGGACCCGCTGGACCGGATGATGCCGGTGATTGTGGTCGGGTTCCTGTCGGCTTATCTGCCATGGGTGCTGGTCAGCCGTCTGACTTTCATCTACCACTACTTTGCCAGTGTGCCGTTTATCATTCTTGCTACCTGCATGGGACTCATGTATGCTGAGCGGTATCGCCCGAAGGCAGCCCGGATCACGGGATTCGTGCTCTGCATTGCGGCGCTTGTGCTGTTCATAGGCTTTTATCCGCTTGCATCCGGACATGAGGTGCCACGCGCCTGGTGCGATGCGATGAACTGGTTCAGCAACTGGATGTGGTACTGATCACGTCCCGTCTCAGTGAATGGGATAGGGCCGGATGCGCAGGCCAGTGTGCATAAAGAAACCTTTTCTGTGTCAGTCTGCAGGGAAAGATGAAACGGTTCGCCGTTCATCTGGTTTCAGGCAGTTGACATGAAATGATACAGTGTTACAGAAGTGGACCTGGTGCGATGCACCGGAATACCGGGCATGAGGACAGGACGGGCAGATGTGCTGCCTGCCGGGAATCGGACCTGGTATGAGGACTTTAACAGCGGCAGAGCCGCAAGACCAGGATGCTTGCCCTGAAGGAGAGATGCAAATGGAATATCCCAACATCTCGCTCGTCCTGCCAATCCGCAATGAGGAACGGTATATTGAGGCGTGCGTCGAATCCATCTTCAAGCAGGATTATCCTGCGGACAGGATGGAGGTCATCTTTGTGGATGGCTGCTCAGAGGACCGCACGGTGGAGCTGCTGCGCGCCATGCAGGTGCGCTATCCTCAGATCCGTATCCTCAGCAACCCGGACAGGACGGTACCGTATGCCATGAATATCGGTATTCGCAACAGCACAACGGAGATCATTGTCCGGCTGGATGTGCATGCGGAGTATATGCCGGATTATGTCCGCCTGTCTGTTGAAACTCTGCTGACACGGGAGTGCGAGAATGTCGGCGGGGTAGTGGATACGCGCGGCCGGGGGTTCATGGGCGAAGCGATTGCGGCCATGCTGGCCACGCCTCTGGGGGTTGGCAACTCACAGTTCCGGACGACGGATGAGGATGCCTATGTGGATACGCTGGCTTTCGGCTGCTTCCACAGGGATCTCTTTGACCGCATCGGGTATTATGATGAGCGCATGACGCGCAATCAGGACAATGAACTCAATTACCGGATCCGAAAAAATGGCGGCAAGGTCTTCCTGAACCACAGGGTGCGGTCCATCTATTACTGCCGGGACACGATCCGGGGCATCATGAAGATGGGATTTGTAAACGGCAAGTGGAACGTCATCACCATGGCGCTTGTGCCGGGCTCAATGAGCGTGCGGCATTTTGTCCCGATGGTCTTTGTCCTTTCCACGATTCTGCTGGTTCTCCTTACAGTGCTCACCCGCTCCATGCTCTTTGGCGGCCTGCTGGCGCTCGAGTGGGGCGCATACCTGCTCCTTGACCTGTTCTACGCGTATGACATTGCAAAAGCAAAGGGGTTCCGGTTTTTCCCGGTTGAGGTAATTCTGTATCCGCTCTTCCATTTCGCGTATGGAACCGGTTCTCTTGTGGGCATCTTCACGCTGCCGCGCATGATGCGGGAAATGGCGGAAAAAAAAGAATGAATGTACTGCATATTTGCCGCAATTTGGCAGGCTCCACGGTGTTTCCGCAAATGTTTGAGGCACTTGGTGCGGAGGGTATCCGCCAGACGGTCTTTGTGCCCGAGAATACGGAGGCCAACCGGAATAAAAACGTGCCCCGTGATATCCCGACGCATTATGCGGTTACGCTGAGGGCATCCGATACGCTGTTCTTTTCGCAGAAAGCGGCCAGAACCGTGCCGTATATTGAGGCTAATCTGGACCTCACCGATGTGGAGCTGATTCATGCGCATACGCTGTTTACGGATGGCTCCATTGCCCTTGGGCTGGCTGAGCGGCACAATCTGCCGTTTGTGGTGACGCTTCGCTACAGCGATATTGCAGTGATCTGGAAATATGAACTGCACCTGAGGCCATTGGCCAGGCGGGTACTTCGCGCGGCGAAGGCCGTCGTGTGCCTGAGTCCCGTGGTGCGGGAGCAGGTACTCCGATTCCCCGGCTGCGGGGGAGAGGAGATGGAAAAGAAGTGCATGGTGATCCCAAACGGTCTGGATCCGGCATGGCTTGAGGGAACCGTACCAAGACAATGCCCACGGCATCCGGTGCGGGTGGGATTTGCCGGCAATATGAACCGCCGCAAGCGCCCGCTTGACGCTCTTGAGGCTGTCCATCTGGCGGATGGCGGGAAGGGGCGCTTTGTGTTCCTCGGCTGCGGCACGGGTCCGCTTGAAACAAAGGTCCGCGCCGGACTCCGCGATGGCGACAGGCTCATGGGCCGCGTTTCCGGCAGGGAGGCAATGTGCAGCTTTTACGGGGACTGCGATGTTCTGCTCGTGCCGTCCGTGGCGGAAACATTTGGCATGGTGTATCTTGAGGCAATGAGCCGCGGCGTGCCGGTCCTGTATACTGCAGGCCAGGGATTTGACGGCCAGTTTCCAGAGGGAGAGGTCGGATTTTCTGTGCCATCCGGCAGGCCGCGGACCCAGGCGGCGCGTCTTGAGGCACTGCTTGAGGATTATGCGGCGCGAAGCGCCCGCTGCATAGAGGGCGCGGGCAGGTATATCTGGCCGCTGGTTACAAAAAAGTGGCTGGCGGTATACCAGAGCGCACTGGAGAGATGACATGCATATTTTGATGATGATTCATCGCCTGGCGGATGCGTCGCCTTACTGCTTTTTTGTCCATGAACAGGCGCGGGCGCTGGCGGCTCTGGGGCATACGGTGGATGTCATATCCCCGGTCCCGATTCCGCCCCTGATGCACAGGACGCGTCCGCTGTGGGCTCAGGTTGTGGACAGGACACCGCAGGAACAGACGCTCGACGGGGTTCATATTACCTATCCGCGATGCCCGGCGCTGGGCGATGCGGGTGAGCGGATTCTGGGCGGCCGCAGTTACCTGGTCGGGGCGTTGCCGGCGGCCAGACGGATTCACCGGGCAAACCCTGTCGATCTTGTCCATGCGCACATGATAGACAGAGACGGGCATGCCGGCATGCTCACGGCACGTGCGCTTAAGGTCCCGTTTGCGGTAACAGCGCACGGGACGGATGTCCTTCGGTACTTTAAACCGGGCATGACGCCGCTCAGGCGAAACGCGGATATCGTCAGGTCCGCAGACGCTCTGATGGCCGTTTCAAATATGCTGATGGACCGCCTGAGGCCTTACCGGCCGGCAGATAAGATTACGGAAATTGTACCGAACGGCTTGGATCTTTCGCTGATTCCGGAGGTGTCCCGGGAACCGGGACGGATTTTGTCCGTCGGGACGCTCTGCAGGCGCAAATGCATGGATACGACGATAGAGGCATTTGCGGGGCTTGCGGACAGCTATAAAGAGGCCACGCTCAGAATTATCGGTATTGGCGATGAGGAAGCGGCCCTTCGTGCACTGGCAGAGCGCCTTGGTGTAGGCAATCGGGTGCTGTTCCTGGGCGGCATGGATCATGCTGCGGTGATGGAGGAAATGGCCAGAGCAGATGTATTTGTCCTGCCCAGCTGGGGGGAGGGCTTTGGAATTGTCTATATTGAGGCAATGGCCGCAGGCTGCGTGACCATTGGCTCAATAGATGAGGGAATAGCGAATACAATCCGGGACGGCGAAAACGGTTTTCTTGTGCAGGCAGGTGATGCTGCGGCGACGGAAAAGGCTATTCGAGCGGCGCTGGCTGCGCCGGATGACATGGCGAATCTGCGGAAAGCGGCTGTCCTGACAGCCCAGGCGATGACCTGGGAGCGGAACGCGCAGACGACGGAACAGATCTATGACCGGATGCTGGGCAGGGCACGCGGCAACTGCTGATAATTGGAGGGAATTATGTCAAAAAAACCTGTGGATGGATCCGGCATTCTGAAATGGTATGACCAGATGACCGGCATCTTCAACGAGATTTTTGATTCAAGACTGCTGACGGTGGCACTGCTGGCGCTTGAGGGATACTGTGTGCTGTTTACGCAGCGCAAATTTCCCATGCGCTGGATGATTTTTGTCCTTTTCGGCATGATTCTGCTGCTGTTTGTGACGCTGAGCGCCAGAACGCCGGGCAGAGCGAAGGTTCATCTCAGCAAGGGAATGATGGGTCTGTGGTTTGCGTTGCACGGCGTGATGGTCATTTCAGGCCTCTTTTACCAGGACTGGCTGCCGGAAAGTGTCTCTCTCCTCGTCTGTTATCCCGTGATCTTTACGGTGTTTGCCTCGCGGAATGATGATGAGACATTCCGGGCAATTCTGCGCGCCTGCCTGTTTTCAGTCATGCCCTTTCTGGCGGTGTCCTGGATTACCAAACCGCCCTACTACGGCTATCCCGGGTATCTCGGGATCTTCTATGATGCCAACTGCCTGGCCATGTGCTGCATCGTCATGTCGGCGGCCGCATTTCTCCTGGCTTACGCCGATTTCTGTGAGAAGCATTATCTGCGGATGGCTCTGTGCATTCTGGCTGGCATCTGGGCAGCGGTGACGCTGGTGCTCAGCATGTCAAGGGCCTGTCTGCTGGCGTTTGGCGGCGTGGCCGTGATTCTGACGGCATCCATTGTGGCGGGCACGGCAAAGCATCCCAGGCGCTGGCTGGCGATGCTCGCTGTCCTGATAGTGGTTGGTCTGGTTTTCGGCGTCAAGCTGACCCGGGACAAGGTTCGGGAGGCCTACGAGGAGGATTACGCGCTGGCGGTTTACAATCATGAGACATATGGCAATCCCATCACGGTCCCAAAGCCGGAGGAGCGGAAACTCTCCATGGACGATCTGACCAGTGACCGTTGGGGCATCTGGACTGTGATACTGAACAACCTGACATTAAACGGGCATGAGACGAGTGTCATTCGGGAATGGGTGGCGATGGACGGCGCAGGTGACCGGCATTTTAACGCGCACAACGCGTTCCTTGGCGTAACGTATAATAACGGGATCATTGCAGGCATTCTGCTTGTCATCTATACCATAGTGGCATTTGTCCGGTCGTTTAAATACTACTGGATTTACCGGACAGAAAGTCCGCTGGCCTGCACGCCGCTGGCCTTCTGTACCGTTTTTATCCTGGTGGGCATGTTTGAATCGGTCTATGCACCATTCTCGGTGATTGGCTGCACATTCCTCCTGGTTCAGGCGCCCCTCTGGCGTGCAGATCTGGCAAACAGGGGGTAAACTATGCCGGCCATTTCGATCATTATTCCGGTGCATAATGCGGGTAATTATCTGGACAGGTGCATTGAGTCCCTGCGCCAGCAGACCTGTACGGATCTTGAGCTGATTTTTGTGGATGACGCCAGCCAGGATGATTCACTCAGGCGCCTCAGATGTGCGGAACAGGCGGATGCGCGCGTCCATGTAGTCGCTTTCCCTCAAAACCGCGGCGTTTCTGCTGCACGGAATGCAGGCATAGACCTGGCACAGGGAGACTATATTGGATTTTGCGATGCGGATGACTGGGTTGAACCGGTCATGTTTGAGCGGCTTATCACAGCCTGCCGGGAGACCGGCAGTCAGGCCGGTTTCTGCCGGGTTTTCAAGGATCTGCCGGACCGGCAGATCAATGTGCCGCTTGGCTTTGCGACAGGGACAGTATTCGACTGCGGAACAGTGCGGACAACGCTGATTCCGGCTATGCTCGCCCTGCCGAAGGATGGTGACGGGCAGCCGCTCTCCGGATACAGCCCCCGGAACATCTTCGCCCGGGAACTGCTCTCGGGCGTCCGGTTTCGGGAAGATATCCGCTATGCTGAGGACCTGCTGTTCATCGTAACGGCCTATCTGAACGCGGACCGGGTCACAGCAGTAGATGAGGCATACTATCATTACCGGTTTTACGAGGGCAGCGTAACCAAGCACTACAGTGCCCATATTCCAGAGTCGCTTGAAAGATCCAATGACGCACTGGCTGAGCTGCTTCAGGACATT
>JAFSZW010000084.1 GCA_017458865.1 Clostridia bacterium | reverse complement strand
GTTGACACCAGCAGCAAGGGAAGCGAATCTCCCGCACAGGGAGTTCAAAAAACAGATGATAATGAGCGGTTTTTCCTTTCCAGAGATAGGCCGGAAGCCAAGCACTGTTGGACGATGAACCCTCCAATCCACATCCCGTTGGGGTGGCGGTATGCTTGTTTTGCTTATCCCGTTACATATTCAGTAAAGTTGGCGGGCTAAAACTACTTTTACACTTTACCATGATAAAGTAAACAGACATTTGATCTATGTGCTCCCGACATTCAACTTAATAAAAATACCCAGGTTGAAACCGGTAAAATCAAGCAAGAATCTCGTTATTACGAAAATTTAACACTTTAAGGCGGCTTACGAAGTCGCCTTTTTATTTTGCCGGTCGGAATTTTCAATTTGAATGCGGGACCACACACGGCTGGAGTATGGTATGTGCGGGGAATGAATGCAGCCGGCCAGGGGACTGGTGTTGCTGGGCGTATGGGTTTTGGCTTTTTTTGCGGTTGACGGAAGAAGCGCTTCAGTGCTATACTAATATTGATAATTTTTGTTGAGGATTCATGTATGGAACAGTTTAAACCGCAGGAAAGCATTGTGCGGGAAACGAAGCGGATTGCCATCGGATCTGGCATCTGCTTTGTAATCATGATGATTGTCTATATCCTCATTGGTCAGTTTTCCGTGGGTGTTTTGCTGGGCGGACTCATTGGGACGGCGTATGCCGTGTTCAACTTCTTTCAGCTGGGCATGTCCATCCAGCGGGCAACCTCGCTGACGGATACGGATATGGCTGCCAGGCAGATGAGGGGGTCCTACAGCATGCGGATGGCGGGACTGCTCCTGGTTTGCGTGGTCTGCTTTGTCGTGCCGTTCCTTGAGGGAATTCCGTGCATGATCGCCATGCTGTTCCCGAGGGCGACCATTCTGGTGCTGCAGATGACAGGACAGATTAAGGACTGACGGAATTGATTTGCATAGATGATGGAGGTACTGGGTTATGAGTGTCGATATTACAGGTCCGCGGATACTGCTCTCCATACCGGAGCTGGGCGGCTTTGTTCTGACCGAGAGCGTGGTGACGACGTGGGTTGTCATGCTCGTGCTGGTGCTCGTGGTCCGTTTCCTGACAAAGGACATGCAGGTGCGGCCGACCAGGAAGCGCCAGGTGATTGCCGAGTGGATTGTCACAAGCGTTGAGGGCCTTGTCAGAAACGACATGGGAGACAGTTTCGTCGGCACCTGGTACGTGCCCTTTATCGGTGCGCTCTTTGCACTCTCTGCCGGGTGCAGCATCTCGAGTGTTTTCGGCGCCAAGGCCCCGACAAGCGACCTGTCCACCGTGCTTGGATGGGGACTGCTGGTCTTTGTGCTGATTACCTATAACAAGATCAAGTACGGCGGCATTGGCGGCTACCTGAAGGGATTCACGGAGCCGGTCTTTGTCATGACCCCGATGAACCTGATTTCAGAGATTGCGACGCCGCTTTCCATGACATTCCGTCATTTCGGCAATATCGTAAGCGGCACGGTCATAACCGCCCTGATCTACGGCGGACTGTCCGTCCTTTCGCATGCGGTGCTCGGACTGATTCCCGGCGCGGTCGGGGGCGTGCTCTCGCAGATCCCGATCTTCCAGTTTGGTCTGCCGGCAATTCTGTCCCTGTACTTTGACTTCTTCTCCAGCTTTATGCAGGCATTTATTTTCTGCACGCTGACCATGGTGTATGTCGGCGGCGCGGCCGGGGAATGATGAGACCTGTACGGTTTGCGGCCGGCGAATGGGTGAAAAGCGCGCGGGCGTGCAGTGATTGCTGGGCGGGTCCGGCGATATGGTGAATGAATACGCAGCAGCGGTTCATATAAATTTGTCAATACTTAATGATTTCTCTAGGAGGTATTCAATTATGGATGCTCAGACAACTCAGGTTCTCGCAAAGGCGATTGTTGCCGGTCTTTCTGCGCTCGGTGCCGGATGCGGCATGAGCGGCGGTATCGGCCCTGGTATTGGTGAGGGTTACGCTGTCGGCAAGGCCATTGAATCCATGGCGCGTCAGCCGGAGATGAAGGGCTCACTGACCACGACGATGTTCATGGGCTGCGCGGTTGCTGAAACCACAGGTATTTACAGCCTGATCATCGCCCTCATCCTGATCTTTGCCAATCCCCTTGTCAGCATGTTCTGATCGTTGCTGAAACAGAAAGGAGGGGGCCTTCCTTGGAGTCCCAGCAATTAGTATCAATTGCCCCCTGGACGCTCATCTTCCAGATCTGCAACCTTCTGCTGCTCTACTATCTGTTCAGAAAATTTCTGTTCAAGCCTGTGACGGAAATCCTTGAGAAGCGGAAAGCGGAGATTGACGTGCATTACGCGGAGGCGGAAAAGGCAGAGTCGGATGCGAAGGCGCTCAGGGCGGATTATGAGAAAAAGATGTCCGGTGCGCGCGAGGAGGCTGACCGCGTCATCAAGACGGCTACGGACAGTGCCAATGCCGTATCGGAGAATATTGTGAGTGCGGCCCGCAGCGAGGCAGCACAGCTGAAGCGCCGGGCGGAGAGTGAGATTGAGCTTGAGCGCCGCAGAGCCTTTGACGAGGTGAAGGGCGAGCTCAGCGAGATCGCGCTCACCATTGCCTCACAGGTGATTGACCGTGAGGTCAGTGAGAAAGATCATCAGGCCTTTATTGATGACTTCATCAGGAATGTGGGTGAAGCCTCGTGAATGAGTTCAGCCGTGTATATGGAGAAGCGCTGTTTGAGCTTTCCATGGAGGAAAACAGGGATGCAGCCATCCTGTCGCAGGTAAGGGCTGTGGACGGGATACTCGGGGCGGAACCCGGGTATGCCAGGCTCATGGATGCCCGCAGCCTGCCGGTTGCGGAGCGCCTTTCAATGCTGGATGAGGCCTTTGGAAAGCAGGTGGACGTGAGTCTGCTGAATTTCCTCAAGATACTCTGCCAGCGCGGGGCCTTTGACCAGTTCCACGGGTGTGCGAAGGTGTATGAGTCGCTTTACAATGAGCATCACAACATCATGCCGGTGACCGTGGTGACGGCTGTCCCGCTGGATGCTGCTCAGCGGGCAAGGCTTACTGAGGCGCTGGCCGGCAGGACCGGAAAGACGATTGAGCTTACGGAAAAGGTCGACCCTGAACTGCGCGGCGGCATTCGCTGCGAGATGGCCGGTAAGCGGCTGGATAACACGATTTTGACGAAAATGGATTCGCTTCGCCGAGCATTGTCGAAGAAGTCCTGAGTACAGAGCGGGTGTGTCTCACAGCCTTTGTTTGTCGTTTGACAGACCGCTGTGTCAGATCCCCGAGCTTCCTAAATTCATATGAGAGAAAGCCGGTGAACCCATGGACCTCAGACCTGAGGAGATTTCAAAGATTATAAAGAACCAGATCAGGCAGTACGGGAAAAAGATCGAGCAGGATGAAACGGGTACCGTTATCCTGGTCGGCGACGGTATTGCCAGAGCAAACGGGCTTGATAAATGCATGGCGAATGAGCTGGTTGAGTTTGAGAACGGTGAGTTCGGCATGGCGCAGAACCTGGAGGAGAATACGGTCAGTATTGTCATCCTGGGCGATGATTCCGGCCTTCATGAGGGCAGCATTGTCAAGCGGACCGGACGCGTTGTATCCGTTCCGGTCGGCGAGGCGCTCATCGGGCGCGTCGTCAATGCGCTCGGTCAGCCGATTGACGGCAAGGGCGGTATTGAGGCAAGCGAATTCAGGCCGATCGAAAGCCCGGCCCCCGGCATCATTGAGCGCAAGGGCGTCAATGTGCCGCTGCAGACCGGCATCAAGGCGATTGACAGCATGATCCCCATCGGACGCGGCCAGCGCGAGCTCATCATTGGCGACCGCCAGACGGGCAAGACGGCCATTGCGACCGATACCATCATTAACCAGCGGGGGACCGGCGTCATCTGCATTTATGTCGCCATTGGACAGAAGAACTCGACAGTTGTGCAGCTGGTGGAGCAGCTCAGTAAGGCCGGTGCCATGGACTACACCATCGTGGTCAGCGCAACGGCGTCCGAGCTTGCGCCCATGCAGTACATCGCACCATATACGGGCTGCACGATGGGCGAGTATTTCATGCATCAGGGCAAGGACGTCCTCATCATCTATGACGACCTTTCCAAGCACGCGGTTGCTTACCGCGCACTGTCCCTGCTGATCCGCCGCCCGCCGGGGCGTGAGGCATACCCGGGCGACGTCTT
>JAFSZW010000083.1 GCA_017458865.1 Clostridia bacterium | reverse complement strand
GCCGCAAGGTCAACATCCTTGCTGCCAGGGAGGACAAGAAGGGCAAGCTTTGGTACGAGGTGCAGCCGGAAAACAGCACCAAGACCGGATTTGTTCAGGCAACCCTGATCACGCTGGATGACGGGTACACCATTTCCGGACCGACCGTGACCCCGACACCGGATGTGTCCGCTGTCAGTGCGGCAGGCACCGAAACGACTGAACTGACAGCCGAAACCACACCTGAGGCTGCAGCCTCATCTGAGTGGCCGGAGGGGACCATCGCGAGCGGCCTTATCAACCATGATGCCAATCTGCGGAAAGTGAAGGGCGGTACCGTCATCACGCAGCTGCGCAAGGGCCGCCGCGTGTACATCTTCTCTGCGGAAAAGGACAAGAAGGACCGTCTGTGGTACGAGGTCCAGCCGAAGAACAGCAAGAATACAGGCTATGTGCTCGCAACGCTTGTCAATCTTGACAAGGGCACGGTGATTGAGGGTGTAACGGACGTTGCAGATGCTGAGGCGACGCCGGTCAAGATTGAGACGCCGGCAACGGACCTTACGCCTGCGCCGACCGCCACACCGGAACCGGTTGAACTGGCAGACCGGGACATCATCGGACGGGCTGTGACCAATCGCGCAGCCAATGTGCGCGAGACGCCGACCGCAAACGGCAGGCTGGTACGCCAACTGTCCCGCGGCGTTGAGGTCAATGTCCTCGGTGTGTTTACCAACAACGGCGACAAGTGGTACGAGGTTGTGACGCCGTCCGGAAAGACGCATGGATTTGTGCGCGACTTCATCCTGGACATCAATGTGCTCGATCTCAACGTACCGGAAACCGTCTGGAAAGAGGGAACTTAAGGAATGCAGGCAATTCTTGAGGGCATTATCAGAATCATAAAGGAAGGCGGAGCGATTTTATCCTCCGCCGCTTCCCTGCATGCAAAGGGCATCGCCAAGGGCGGGCATGCCAACTTTGTCACGGAATACGACTCGAGAATCCAGTCTTTCCTGGTTGAGCGGCTGCATGAATTGCTGCCGGATGCGCACTTTATCGGGGAGGAAAACGGCCTTTCCGAGTTCAAGGAGCAGGACAGGACGGGCTATGCCTTTGTCATTGACCCGATTGACGGCACCAACAACTTCATGAAGGGCTATAAACCCTCCGTGATTTCCATTGCGCTGTTCAGGGACGGAACGCCCTTTATCGGGGTCATCTACAATCCGTTCCAGGATCAGGTGTATTATGCAATGCGCGGACACGGCGCTTTTATGAACGGCACCCCGATCCATTCCTCTGAGGATCCCCTTGAGAGCAGCCTGGTATCCGTCGGCACAGCGCCCTACAACGAGGCGCTCCATGCGACAACCTTCGAGCTTTCGGCGCTGTATCTCAAATACGGGATGGACCTGCGCAGAAGCGGCAGTGCCGCATATGATCTCTGTCTGCTTGCGTCCGGCATCACAGGGCTGTTCTTTGAGCCGGTACTGGGTCTTTGGGACTTTGCGGCGGGCGCGGTCATCTGCGAGGAGGCCGGCTGCACGATAACGGATCTTGACGGAAAGCCGCTCACGTATGACGGCAGCTCAAGCATCCTCTGTGCCTCAGCCGGTGTCAGCAAAGGCACCTATCTGCCCAGTGCGCTGAGGACTCTGTGACCAGAGATCTGCTGTGCCGGACAGGATTTATCCAGTTGATGCAAGCATGGACACGTCAATGCAAATGGCAGACAGAACGGTGTGTATGAGGAAGAACTGCAAAGGTCATACCTGCAATAGCATGTGTGGCCTTTTTTCTATGGTGGACTGACAGGCATAGATAAGCCATAAGCGGGGCTGCTGTCGTTGCAATTCGTCGCATTTTCGGCCATTTCCTGGGGAAAACCCGCTGAGGATATGGCTAAAAGAAAGTGTCATTCTCAGATAGTACAAAGGCTCGCACCGTTGTGACACTTGACTGATGAGGCCTTTGGGCCGAGAATGGTACTTAAGATAAGAGATGATGGCCTTGAAGGAGGCGAAAACGCTATGAGAATTCCTGTGGGCAGGGAGTTCTTTGACGAAATTCGCAGAAACGGGAGCTATTATGTCGATAAGACGGAACTGATCTACGAGTTGGTCGATGGGTCAGACAATGAGGTAACGCTGTTTACCCGTCCACGCCGCTTTGGCAAGACGCTCATGCTGAGTATGATGGAAAGCTTTTTCAGTATTCAAAAGGTCGACAGCCACGATGTCTTTGATGGCCTCGCGATCATGGAGCATGAGGCATTCTGCGCGGAATGGATGAATCAGTATCCGGTTTTGTTTTTTACTTTCAAAGGTGTTGAGGCGCTTTCCTTCG
>JAFSZW010000082.1 GCA_017458865.1 Clostridia bacterium | reverse complement strand
GGTGTTGCCTTTAACTCGACGACAAGACTCTCCAGACCACGAAGAAGTGCAGAGGCATCGCCCTGCGTAATTTCAAGAATCCGATTGGATCCGTCGAGTGCGGAAACGGAAACAGAGGCAGCACCTTTTTCAGAGGGAGTATAGGACAGACGCCCGTCGTCGCCCTCAATGAGACCCTGGTTCGCAGAGGCATTGCTGCCAAAGATGGTGTTATATGTTGCCTGATTTTCCCTGGCATCTGAGAGCAGCGACAGAATGCGGGTCAATGTCTTGCTGTCTGTCTGTGCACTCGGAGCCAGTGCGATGGCTTCCACGCGATCCTCACCGAGAATGGCAGCTGCCTGCACGGTGGGCGCATTTTCGGATACAGCCGGCGTAGCTTCAGGAACAGCGGTCTGAGACTGTGCACTGTCTGCAAACTGCTGGGCGCTTTCCATGGCAGATGCCAGCGACATGGCAACAGGCGCCGGTGTCGGTTCTGTGCTTATGGTGATTTTACCGGCTTGAATGTCCTTGCTGAGCGCAGCAAAATCGACTTTTCTGCCGCAGGCAGCCTCAATCAGGTTGGTAAGGACCTCATCTGAAAGATCCGAACCTTTGGACAGCCAGAGCGTGGCAGCGCTGCTGTCAGAGGATAAGACAGGCATCTGAAGGGCAGCGTCTGAGGGACGCAGGATGCCGCCTGCCTGAGTCTGCACTGCAGGCGGGGCGATAGTTTCACTTGAGGTGTTTGTCTGATTGGTTGTGTTCATGATGAAATCCTTGCTTTCAGTTGAATTGTTTGTATTGGCAGTTTCAGGAACAGAAGTCCCGGTGTCAGTGCAGTCCGGAACATTTGCACCAGATGCGTGCCGCATGGCATTTGACTTGGGTGACGGGTTGCCAGAAGCGGATGGGCCAGATGCAGCGGCAGTGCCGGGGGACTGACTGGAATTATCGGATGCAGATCCGGCAAAGCCCGCAGGCGTTTCCGGAATGGCTAAGGTACTGGCGGTATACGGGCCGGACTGAGATACGGGACTGCCGCGGGAATCTGTGCCGGAGGATGCCGCTGGCAGATGGCTTTTGCTTTGCGCAGCCTCAGTGCCGGTGCTGCCTGCAGATGAGGAATCTGCAGGGGAATTGCCGCTATTTAAAAAAGCGGAATCACTCTGCCCTGCGGCAGGGATACCGTTTGCTGATGTATTCATGGCATCTTTGCGGGAACCATCCGGGTTTAGCCCGGATGGTTCGGATGCACTTTTTTGGTCTTCATTCTGTACCTCGGATGAGGCGGGTTCTGGATTGTCCGTAGACGATCCTGCGGATGACGGTGCACTCATGCCCGCCTGATCCGGACGATCTGTCCGCTCGACATTTTCCTGCAGGGCGTGGAGGATTTCAAGAATCTCCTCCGTGCTGAGTCCGTTTTCCGGAGAAAAGAGAGCAACAATGCTGCCGTCGTCCTGCTGTTCGCTGGAGAAGATGACGCCATCTGTGCCCTTTACCTCGGAGATGAGGTTTGGCAGGTTTTCCTTGAGGGTCTTTGACAGTCTGTCGGTCTCGCGGCCGCCGGCGTCATAAAGAATGGTGTTTCCTGCCGGATCAATCAGGGTATATCCGGGGACAGCCGTGTAGATGTATGAAAGGCTCTGGGCTGCTACATCGTTTCCCTCATGTGCCTTGAGTGAAATCCTGTATGTGTCACCGGGATTGGCCTCGCCCGGGAAATGGGTTCGGATCACCCAGGAACCTGTGTTGCGAACACGCATAACCTGCTTCCTGTTGGCGATAAGGTTTGCATACAGGTAGAAGGAATACCGGTCAGCGACAGTGTTTGCAGTAACGGTGAGCTGTGCACTGGCATTGCCGGGAACAATGACGGGAATACCGGAAATGGTATAGACGCCGCAGGCATCCTGAGGCTCTGTCGGCGAGATGGAACTAAGGTTCCTTACTGTATGCAGCTCGAGACGGACGGACTGTGTCCCGGAAACAATGCCCATCATTTTAATGGGATCCGTTTCTGTTGCAGCGTCGATGCTCGTCGAACTGGATGCCTGCCCGTTAAAGGTTTTCTGTGAGCTGTCCGTTTCTATGGCGGTCAGCTGCCAGTAGCAGGGCTGTACCTCCGCGAAGGACAGGCTGTATCCGGCTATAAACAGGAAGGTAAGGAGCAGAAGGATCAGTTTTTTCATAATTGAATTACCTCATATTAAGGTATTTGATCTGGCGGCCCGGTCTGGCCGGGTTCATATCTTGTAAACTGGCATGATAGCCAGGCAGTTGCAGGTATGGGAAAATAATAGACGTCCGGTGCTCCGCAACAGACAGCAGATGATAATAAATGCCCGAATGTCTGAGGCTACGCTCATTTTGAGAGCGGACTCCGGCTGTCTGGCTGTGTGAGCTCTGAACAAAATTTTGTCTTAATATTTTCCTGCTATTTATACCATGAAAGCAGGAAAAAAACAAGGTGCAGAGAAGAAAAAGAAAAAGAAATTGAAACAGAAAGTGTCCAAGGGGCTAGCCATGATCCGAAAATTCGGATATAATGTATAAACTGAAAACATGAAAGGAAGGTATTGACCGTGATCCAAATCATCTTTGGAAAGAAAGGCTCCGGCAAGACCAAGCGCATTCGGGATATGGCGAATGAGTCAATCAAGTATGCCATAGGACATATTATTTTTGTGGATATCAGCAAGGATTATACCTTAAAT
>JAFSZW010000005.1 GCA_017458865.1 Clostridia bacterium | reverse complement strand
GTGCCGGCGCTCCCTATGAGCTGGTCAAGAAGGTCGCCCTGACCAACCACTTCATCGCGACCCGCTGGCTGTTCATGGCCCAGGACGTGTATGAGGAGATGCCTGTGAAGTGGAGAGACATCCTGGATGCCTGCGCACTCGAGTGCGGCGTTTGGGAGCAGACCTCCTGCGCAGAGGACGAGGCTGTCCAGATCGAAAAGATGAAGACCGAAGCTGGCGTCACCTGGAACGAGGTTGACATCGATGCGTTCACCGCAGCCTGCGCACCGGTCTATGACTGGATCGTCGAAGAGTACGGCGCCACGCCGGAACTGCATGACCAGCTGGTTGAGCTGATCAACGGCTTCCGTGCAAGCAAATAAGCCTGCTGTTAATCTGAAATACTTTACAATGGACTGCCTGCTCTGCAGGCAGTCCATATCCCGTAATAGCGCATTAACATGATAGTTAGGGATTGCCTATGAAAAAGAAGATTACACCAAAGTTTATATTACAGAACCTTGATGCAATCATCTGCGGTGTTACTCTCACGATCTGCGTGATTCTGGTCAATGCGAACGTTCTGTTCCGTTACTTCCTGAACAATCCGATCAAGTGGGCGGATGAGGTGGTTACCTCACTTTTTGTCTGGACGGTATTTATGGGCAGCGCTTATGCTCACCGCAGGCATGCCCACCTGGGTGTTGACATCATCGTCAACCTGGTTCATGGAAAGTCAAGACAGGTCATTGAGTTTATCGTGAGCCTGCTGGAGATTGCGATTCTGCTCCTGCTGACGTATATCAGCGGACAGTATGTGTGCAACCTCATCTGGAAACGCGGCATCATTTTCAAGATCGTTGACGGACAGTTCCAGTGGGGCACAGTGAAGCTGACGTATACGGATACGCTGAGAATTCCCAAGTGGATTACGGGTATTGCCGTACCGCTCGGATTCGGTCTGTCTTTCTGTTATTCCATTTATTTCTTCCTGAGAGATAAACTGCACATCATTAAACCCAAGAATCTTGAGGAAGGAGGGAAAGCATAAATGCCGTTTGAGAATCTGGTTCCGATTTTCCTCGTATTTATTCTTTACTTCCTCGGCATGCCGATTGTGTATGCACTCTTTGGCTCAACTTTCTTCTATTTCCTGTTTATTAACAATGGGGTTCAGCCATGGACGATTCTGCAGAAGGTTATGAACTCGACGCAGTCCTTTTCCATGCTGGCCATTCCGTTCTTCGTCATGTCCGGCTCGGTCATGAATTTCGGTGGCATCAGCGACAAGATGATGGACTTTTGCGAGTGCGTTACCGGCCACATGAAGGGCGGTCTTGCGCAGGTCAACGTCCTCCTGAGCATGCTGATGGGCGGCTGCTCCGGTTCCGCCAACGCGGACTGCGCCATGCAGTCCAAGATGCTGGTGCCTGAGATGGAGAAGCGCGGATATTCGAAAGCGTTCTCTGCAGCCATCACGGCAGCAAGTTCTGCTGCAACACCGGTTATTCCGCCGGGCGTCAATCTGATTGTCTACTCCCTGATCGCACAGGCGTCCCTGGGACGTATTTTCGCGGCAGGTTATGTGCCGGGCATCCTGATGTCCATCTCCATGATGATCGTGGTGTCCATCATTGCACACAAGCGGAAATATCCGACGACG